>URWR01000012.1 GCA_900551595.1 uncultured Coriobacteriaceae bacterium | reverse complement strand
GTCCTGTGTATGAATTATCCCTGTGCGAGGCGAGTATCGCCTCGCACGTGCAATGAAAAAAAGGAGGCGCTCCCATGACGGCTAAGAGAGCGCAATCGCGTACCAAAAGTAAATGTTCAGATGAGCCAACAGGCCTTGATCGATGGTCACAGACATCAGGCAAATCGTCCAAGAAATCTTCTGCCGATGTACATCAAGCGCTGTATGCGCTTGCTGGTCTTGTGGTAATTCTGGCAATAGCTCTTGTTGTGAGTTTTCCTATAAACACAACACTTTCTCGTGGGTTGGACGTAAGTTCAGGCACTTCGTTGACGTTCTCTGCTAGTAAGGCCGACGGTTCCACACCCACAGAGGACGAGCTAACTACTACCGTAGCTACGCTCAAAATGCGCTTACAAGATCTTGGCTTTTCTGATGTTCGAGTTCAGGCAGATGGTACAACGATAACGGCTCAAATTCCTGGTACCACGGTGGATGCCCAACAGCTTGGAGAAGAGCTGGCTCAATCTGGAAAGCTTGAATTTGTCCGAATGGATGATATTGGTGATGCTGATGCACGGGCACGCATCAATGCTGGACAGACGAATGTTCCACTTGAGCAGGATACCTACACGCCATTTTTGGATGGTTCCGCTGTTACATCAGCATCAGCTACACAAACAACGATCAGTGGTACGCCTTTTTGGGTAATCAATCTTTCCTTTAATGATGAAGGTGCTGCTGTTCTTGCCGAAGTAACTGAGGATTTGGCGGCTTCAGGTGGCCAGCTTGCCGTTGTGCTCGATGGAAAGGTTATTTCTGCTCCGGCAGTTCAGGAAGCTATTACTGAAGGCGATGTTTCGTTTTCAGGAGGGTTTACTGAGGATCAAGCTCGCTCCATTGAGATGATTGTTTCTTCTGGCTCGCTGCCAGTAAGTCTTATGTTCATGCAAAGTGTCGTAGAAGGACCGCTGCTTGGACGAGAGGCGCTCACGCAGGGTGCCTACGCTCTTGCAGTGGCTGCAATACTGGTAACCATTCTGTTGCTGGTGTGCTATCGCGGTCTTGCTTTGTTGGTGCTAGGTTCAGTTCTCGTCTCTCTCCTCGTATGGATTGGCGGGAGTGCAGCTCTTTCAAGAGCGGATGTATTGCTCGTAACGTTACCGGCGTTGGCAGGTGCGGCTCTTACAGCTCTTATAACGAGTGCTGGGTCACTTCTTTTGCTTGGAGGCTTTCTTGAAAAGGTCAGGCAAGGTCGTTCGTTGCGTACGTCGTCTACGACCGGGCTTTCTCATGTGAGTGTTGGCCTCATAGAGACATATCTCGTATTGCTTGTAACATTTTTCATTCCTTCGGTGGTAACAACTGGCAGTGTCCGTGAATTTGCTCTTTCTGCCGTGGTGGGAACTGTCGGAGCGTTCGTTGCGTTGCTGCTGTTTGAGAAGCCGTTGCTACAAATAGTGGCAGTAAAATCCATGTCAGAACATGCTCATCTTTGGGGAGTCAAGATACCAAGTAAGTCGGTCGATTCTTATGAGGACTCTTCTTCAACTGCTACCTATCACGCAAAACAGCTAACAGTGCTTTCTCTGGCTCTTTGTGTAGTTGCCATTGCAGGCTGTGCTGTTAAGAGCGAACTTGTTGTGTCACTTGGAGAGTCGGTGCTTGCGACACCTGTACTTGGGATTGCTCTGCTGGTCGGTTTACTTATCTACTGCATGGTAATGGCATTACGTCTTGATCTAAAAATTGCCCTCTCAGCTCTTGTGGGCATCGTCTTTTCAGTCGTTGTCGTTCTGGGAATGAGCTCCTTGCTCAATACCACGATTACTGATCAATTAGCAGGTGGCTTGCTTTTTAGTTTTGCTTGGTCGCTCTGGTGTAATTGGTCGGTTATGCGTCGAGTCAACGACGATCTTGCGTCAGAGCGAAAAGGCAACAAGAAAGCTGGTGCACCAAAGATTTCTCTTTGGAGAAAAGTGGCAAATTCGACCAGGTTCTGTAGTCCCGCTCTAACGGTATCTCTTGTTGCCGTGATAGTAATGTCGATAGCGCTTTTGGTGGCTACTGGTGCGACATTATTTACCTTGGCTGCCATGAGCATCATTGGTTCTCTTGTTGGTATATATGCGGTGCTTGGCGTAACACTGCCTCTTATGGGATTTTGGAAAATGAAAGAATCTCAATGGGCTACAGCTGAACGTCGTCAGACCCGCCAAGACAGGTAGTTTTACCTAAGGGGAGTTCGCGGTGACGGGTCTTGCAACAAGTAAACGGTGGGAAGTGCTGACCTCTCATGAAGATCTTGAACATCAGTTTGAGGTCGAATTGGGGGTTCCTGCCCTTGCTGCTCGTGTCATGGCGGCGCGTGGTATACAGAGCATTGAAGAAGCCAAGTTCTTTCTGCATCCCTCACTCGAGCGTGATTGGGCAGATCCTCAGCTCATTCCCGGTCTTATGGCTGCCGCTGATAGACTGGAGCAAGCGATCTTACGGGCGGAAACCATTGCTGTTTTTGGTGATTTTGATGTGGATGGCATGACATCCACATGCCTTTTAACCCTTGCTTTTGGTGAGTTGGGAGCTTCGGTAGTGCGTCCCTATATTCCTCATCGCTTTGGTGAGGGATACGGCCTTTCTCAAGATGCTTTGACGCGTGTTATGGAAGATGGAACTCCCGATCTTATTGTGACGGTTGATAATGGCATCGCTTCTGCAGAAGAGGTGCGATGGCTTTTAGAGCATCATGTTGATGTTGTCGTAACCGATCACCATGAACCTGCAGATTTGGTACCAACTGGAGTACCTGTTGCAGATCCTAAACTTGTTGCAGAAGGCCCTTCTCACGATCTTGCCGGAGCTGGAGTTGCTTTAAAACTCGTTTGTGAGCTTGGAAAACGCCTGGGGAAGCCCAATCTTTGGCGGGATTATACAGAAATTGCTGCTTTGGGCACTATTTCTGACATGATGCCGCTCACACGAGAGAATCGTGCCCTTGTTGCCGATGGTATAGAGCGACTAAGGACCACAACCCGTCCAGGTCTTGTAGCGCTTGCTGCGGTTGCTGGTGTTGATCTTGCCGAAATCACGGCTGATTCGTTGCCGTTCTCCCTTGTCCCTCGACTCAACGCAGCAGGGCGTATGGGTACAACCGATGTGGCATTGCATCTTTTATTGGCAAGCGATCCAGCAGTTGCCGCAGAGCTTGCTGGTGCCCTTGAACAAACCAATCGTGAACGTCGTGAGATAGAGTCTCAGCTCGCTGAAGAAGCAATGGCAAAAGTTGAGGCAACTTTTTCGCCAGATGAACGCGTTATTGTTGTTGCAGGCGAGGGCTGGCATGAAGGTGTAAAAGGCATCGTAGCCAGCCGAATTGTGAATAAGTATCATGTCCCAACCATACTTTTTACTATCTCTGATGGCGTTGCACGAGGCTCTGGAAGAAGTGTCGGCTCGGTTGATCTATTCCATGCTGTGGAGCAGTGCTCAGACTTATGCGTTCGATTTGGCGGTCACGCTGGAGCTGTAGGCGTTACCGTTGAGGCATCACAGCTTGATGCCTTTCGTTTACGCCTGATGGAAGTGCTTGCACATCTCCCGGAAGAACAGTTTATTGCCCGCGGTGAGATTGCTTGCGTGGTTGGCTTAGAAGAGCTTACGGTCTCCTCAATAGCTTCTCTTGATTTGCTTCAGCCATTCGGGCAAGGAAATAAACGCCCGCTTTTGGCTGTTTCAGGCGTATGTATGCGCGGTCGAAGCCGCGTGGGACGCACGGGAGAACATCTACGCTTCGTTGCTTCCGATGGTATACATAGTGTTCCAGCCATCATGTTTCGGGCTCCTGAAATTGAGCGTGCAAGTGAGTGCGATGAGGCGGTCGATTTGGTGTTTGAACCAACCAATGAGACCTGGCAAGGGAGGACAAAACCCAAGCTGATGGTGCGCGATATTGTTTATCGTGCATATCCGAAGAATCCCCTGCCTCCGATTTGGTTAACAAACTCTTTGCTGCTGCCGATGCCTCGCTTGTGGCGGGTGTGCTTCCCGATGAAACAAGGTATAATGCCTCTAAAGCTCCTGTCGAGTCTACCCTCATGCTTGCCGATGATCTTGATAAAGAGATCTGTCATGCGTTGCTCGGCGGTGCTTCTCCGCTACCTGCACAGCAACGTGCGCTGGAACTTTTAGGGCAAAATCATTCCTGTTTATGCGTGATGGCAACGGGACGTGGAAAGTCATATGTGTTTCACCATCATGCAACGCGGTTGGCTCTCAAAGAGCATAAGGCGAGCGTCTTTGTGTATCCATTGCGCGCGCTCGTTGCAGATCAGGGATACCATCTTGCACATACGCTTGCATCGCTTGGAGTTGGCGTGGCGCTTCTCACAGGAGAGACACCAACTGATGCGCGCGAGCAAATCTTTGCGGATCTTGCAGCGAGCAGCGTAGATGTTGTTCTCACAACACCTGAATTTCTTACTATCCATGTGAACCGGTTTGCCCAAACGGGTCGCATTGGTTTTGTGGTCATTGATGAGGCGCATCATGCTGCAGCGTCGGGTAGTCGAGAGGCATATGCTCAGCTGCCTTCAACACTTGCTGCACTTAAACATCCTACTGTGCTAGCAGTTACTGCTACAGCCGCCACTGAAACCGCCAATGAAATTTGCCGATTGCTCTCCATTGAGTCTGAGCATGTGGTGGTAGATAACACCTGTCGAGAAAATCTTGAGATTGAGGATGCGCGAGAATTGCGCGATAGGGAAGCAGCTCTTGTTTCGCTTGTGGCTTCAGGCGAGCGCTGCCTTACGTATGTAAACTCGCGCGATCAAGCTGTTCTCTTAGCACGCATGCTTCGCCGTGCAATTCCCAATCTTTCCGATTCAATTGGGTTTTATCATGCTGGCTTGAGTCGAGAAGCTCGTTTGCGTATCGAGGATGCATTTCGTGCGGATGATCTTTCGTGTGTAGTAGCAACAAGTGCTTTTGGCGAGGGCGTTAATATCCCTGATGTGCGTCATGTTGTGTTGTATCACATGCCATTTGGTTCGATTGATTTCAATCAAATGTCTGGTCGAGCAGGGCGTGATGGTGCACCAGCCTGCATCCATGTGTTCTTTGGTTCACGTGATGCACGTACCAATGAACGACTGCTTGCTTCTTCAGCTCCACTTCGCGAAAGTTTGGTGGGTCTCTGGCGTACTCTTTTAGTGTTAGCGCGACGTGAATCTGATCAAACTCAAACAGTAAGTTCTTTTGCAATGGCAAATGCTGATATTGCCGAAGCTGCTCGCGAGACAGGAATCGCGCAGAGTTTGGATGAAGGGGCAGTGTCTGCAGGTATAGCAATTTTCAAAGAACTCGGCCTGCTCTCAACGACCGGTTACGGCATGTCACGTGTTGTTCACGTGCCGCTCAATCCATCTCATGTGGAGCTTGAACGTTCTATTCGGTACCGTGAAGGGATACACGCGCGCGAAGAGTTTCATGCTTTTCGTGATTGGGTACTTTCAGCTTCGGCTCATGAATTGCTCGATCGAATTGATAAACCGATAGTGCCAACATTTGGCATACTTGTATAAGCGGAGGGAGGCGAGCAGTATGGAGCATAATAAATCCGTAAAGGGCGCACATGATGAGAAAATGACTTCTGAAAAGTCTTTCCTGCACTCTAAAGCTCCTATTTCTTTTGATGATGAGCCCCCTGAGGCTGACAACTACGCATTGCTTGAGCGCACCTGCTCGCGCTATCTATCGCGCGAGGAAATGAGTAAAGTTGAGCGTGCTTATATGTTTGCAGCACGTTTTCATGCTAACCAGCGTCGTCGGAGTGGTGAGCCTTATATCAACCATCCGGTTGAAGTGGCGCTCATCCTTGCCGATGATTTGCATATGGATGAAGACGTTATCTGTGCTGCACTTTTGCATGATACGGTTGAAGATACTTCAGCCACGCTTCAGGACTTAGCAACTCGTTTTGGTGAGCCAGTAGCAGAGCTGGTGGATGGTGTAACAAAACTTACGTCCATTGAGGTTGGCTCGATGGACGAAAAGCAAGCGCTCAATCTGAGGAAAATGTTCCTCGCTATGTCCAAGGACATTCGTGTTGTTATCATCAAGCTTGCCGACCGCTTGCACAATATGCGTACGCTTGCGGCGCTTCCACCTGATCGGCGCATTTTCAAAGCGCGCGAAACAATGGATGTCTATGCTCCTTTGGCTGACCGTTTGGGCATCTCATCTATCAAATGGGAGCTTGAGGACCTGTCATTTTTCTATCTTGAGCCTGATGAATATCAAAGGATTGCTCGTATGGTGCAAGATTCGCGCGAGCAACGCGAGCGCGATACCGATGAGGCAATTCATTTGCTCAGCGATGAGTTGCGCCATGCCAATGTGAGCGATTTTCAGGTTTCTGGACGACCTAAACATCTGTGGTCGATTTATCAGAAGATGAAGCGCAAGGACAAAGAGTTTGCCGATATATACGACTTGATTGCCCTGCGCGTTATTGCAGGAACCGTCAGTGACTGCTATTCAATTCTTGGTGCTGTGCACTCTCTGTGGCATCCGTTGCCAGGTCGTTTTAAAGACTACATTGCTATGCCTAAGCCAAACGGCTATCAATCGCTGCATACGACCGTTATTGGCCCAGATGCTCGGCCTATCGAAATCCAGATTCGTACCCGAGAGATGCACGAGCAGGCAGAATACGGTATTGCAGCTCATTGGCTCTACAAAAAATCAGGCAATTCAAAAGGTGCCATGTCATCTGAGGATAAGAGCATCGATTCTCAGATAACGTGGATACGCAGGAGCCTTGATTGGGCAACTGAGGGTGATATCGGCGATGCACGTGAGTATCTCGATAACCTGCGCATTGACCTTTTCGAAGACGAGATTTTTGTATTTACGCCTAAGGGCGAGGTTATGAGCCTGCGCTCAGGATCAACACCACTTGATTTTGCATATGCGGTTCACACGGAAGTGGGAAACCATTGTGTAGGTGCAAAGGTTAATGGTGCGGTTGTGCCTTTGGCGCATCCGCTTGAAACCGGCGATCGTGTAGAGATCCTTACCAACAAAAATGCCAAACCTTCTCGCGACTGGCTTGATATTGTTCATACGCCTTCTGCCAGATCAAAGATTCGTAAGTATTTTGCGACGGTTACCAAGTCGGATGATGCTGAGCGCGGTAGAAGCGAACTTGGCCGTGAATTGCGTAAACGTGGATACGGTATTTCTACTGTCAGAACCACAAAAGCCATTGCTCGTGTCTGCGAACAGCTCGACTACCGTAATCCCGATGATCTTTTTGCAGCCTTAGCGAATGGAAAACTTACCTATAAGCATGTTGCCAATAAAATTGAGGCCATTCTTGAAGAAGGGTCGCCAGCTGCTCAAGCAGCACAGGCTCGCGCAGCTGAAGAGCAGGCTGAGCGTGAGGCGGCATTTGTACAAGATCGGCCAATGGTGCGCAGTGAACACTTGCGTCATCGTTTGGCAAAGCAGTCAGGACGTAAGCGTGGCAATTGCGGCGTAGTGGTAAAAGGCGATCCAGATCTGGCTGCACATCTTGCACATTGCTGTAACCCGGTTGCCGGCGATGATATCGTGGGATTTAATACGCGCGGGCGTGGTGTTTCGGTGCATCGCGCTAATTGTCCAAATGTTCGCAATCTTATGCAGCATCCGGAGCGTTTGATCGCAGTTGAATGGGATACATCAGGCGCTACTGAATTCCAGGTAGAGATAGTTGTTGAAGCAACTGACCGCATGGGACTGCTCAAGGATCTCACTATTGCTTTGGGCGATGGGGGAGCAAATATTTTATCTGCTGCAACACAGACCTCCTCAATGGGGGTGGCACGCATGCGGTTCCTTATCGCCATTTCAGACGCTTCGGTGCTCGACCCATTGCTTGCTTCACTCAGCCGCGTGCCCTCCGTTTTTGACGCACGGCGAATTATGCCTGGTGAGGGTGCAAATCAATTAAAGAAACGAGTAAGAGAATGAAAGATGAGCTGCTTGGCTTTGTTGTGGGGCCAATTCAGACAAATTGTTATGCCTACTGCTCTGAAGGCCATTGTCTTGTTGTTGATGCTGGTTTTTCGGGTGCAGCGCTTGCTGAGCGTCTTGCCGATGTGCAAGTAGATCTTGTGGTTTCCACCCATGGTCATGGAGATCATACGGGCGGTGTTAAAGAGCTCTGCGAGGCGACAGGGGCCCCATTTGCACTTTCTTCGAAGGATGCTGAAATTGCCTATGCGTCTCAGGGAGACGGACATCATCCAGGCGAGCTTATTCCTCCTGTTGCAGATCGCGATCTTGTTGATGGGGATGTTTTGCACGTAGGAAGTGCCAGTTTTTCTGTTATCGAAGCTCCTGGACATACACCAGGCGGGGTAGTTTTGCTTGGTGGCGGTACGGCTGAAGGAATTGCGTTTGTAGGCGATACCATTTTTGCTGGATCAGCGGGCAGAACTGATCTTACTGGTGGTGATAGCCGTGCTCTCATGAGAACACTTGCGCATTTGAGCGAGGTAATTCCGCCTGAAACACAGCTGCTTTGTGGCCATGGCCCTGCAACTACTATGGCCTATGAACTGTCAACTAATCCGTTTCTTACGGCGATAAACAATCAGTAGTTATCCTGTTAATTTGCGCGTCTGTTCGCGTTCGGTATCAGAGGGGTTCGTTTTTCGTAGCGTCCTTGAAATGTTTGACTCTCACAATTTAGGGCAGTTGTTGGTCCCCGCCGCTTTGCCGGCGGGTATTTCGTGAGAAACGTCGTTTTATATCGTGCGGCGGGGAAGGAGTGCGATGGCAGACGGCATCAACTCCCTTATGCGAGAGTTTGGTATTGATAAGTCTCCTATCCGTGAGGTAATGGAGACAACCATGAGCCTTAAGCAGCAGGGGTATACCGACTTTTGGGATTTTTCTATCGGTAATCCTGAGGTGCCTACACCCCCTGAGATCAATGAGTCTATCCGTGAGATTCTTGATGTCTACAATTCGGTGGATCTTCATGGTTACACCCCCAACGATGGATGGGAAGCAACTCGCCGGGCTATTGCAGATGATTTGAATGACCGTTTTGATGCCAATGCTGACGCTTCAGATCTTATCCTTACGGCAGGTGCAGCAGGTGCACTTACCTCCTCAATAGCGGCGCTTACAACACCAGGGGAAGAAGTGATCGTACTTACGCCCTATTTCCCTGAGTATCGTTTGTATATTCAGGCTTGGAGTTGTCGCTGTGTTCCAGTGCCTACGATTGCAGGTACGTTCCAGATTGACGTCGATGCAGTCCGCGATGCCATTGGCCCTCGAACACGTATGGTTATTGTCAATACGCCAAATAATCCTACGGGTGCTATTTATAGCGAGGCTTCTCTTCGGGCTTTAGGGGATATGCTTCGGGCAGAGGGAAAACGTCTTGATAAGACTATCTATTTGCTTTCTGATGAACCGTATCGAGAGATTGTGTATGACGGTGCAAAGAACCCTTGGGTATGTGGCTGCTATGAGAACACGATCATGTGCTACTCGTATTCAAAATCTCTGTCACTTGCAGGTGAGCGAGTCGGATATGTGTATGTGCCAAAGGCTGTCCATCGGCACGATGAGGTGCTTGAGGCATTACATGGCGCACAGCGTGCAGTGAATACTATTACTGGAAGCCTTATTCAACGTGTAATTGAACGGTGTGTGAAAGCAAGGGTTCCCATTGAGGAGTATGCGGCGCGTCGTGAAATTATCTATAACGGATTGACAGAGATTGGATATGACGTTGTAAAGCCGGAAGGTGCATTTTATTTGTGGCTAAGAGCTTTGGAGCCAGATGACGCGGCCTTTGCAGAGAGAGCTACTAAAGAGCGTATTTACATGGTTTATTCTGGCGACTTTGGATGTCCAGGATATGAGCGTCTGTCATATTCATCAGTATCCCGTGAACGCCTTGCAGAATCATTATCTGCATTCCAGAATTTATGGGATTCGTATGGTGGGTATACATGGTAATGGTACCCGAGGTGGGGTTCGAACCCACACTCCCTTGCGGGAAACGGATTTTGAGTCCGTCGCGTCTGCCAATTCCGCCACTCGGGCATTGTTTCGGAAAGAAACTGCGCTCTAGAACTATAGCAGAGATAGAGAAAAAGAAACAGTCTCACTCTGATGAATAATTCGCGTACATTAAGGATATATATAAAGTCAATATAGAATCGGTGAAAAGTATTGATATGTTTGCGACTGGCGTTTAATACTATGCCAATGCAAAAAAGAGGCGGATACATTTGCTTCTACAGAGCTGAAAGAAGCAGATGAATTTGAAGGAGTGGGACACATGAAAACCAAGCATATTCTTGTTGTTTGTGGTGCAGGCGTAACAAGTTCCATGTTGGTAAGTGCGCGTCTTCGTGAGTTGCTTGATGGAGAAGGTCTGAAAGATACCTATGACATTACTCCTTGCAAAGCAGATCTCGCTGCCGCCGTTTCCCCTGATTACGACTTGATTGTCGCTACATCAGCTATTCCTGATGAGACTTCTTGCCCTGTTATTGATGGCACACCCTTCTTAAATGATCGCGGTATCTGTGCTACAGAATCTAAGGTACTTGCAACGCTTGGTTATGAGCTTGCTGATTAAAAGTTGTTTTATAAGGTCAGTCATACAATCACCCGCGACAGTTCTAAACCGTCGCGGGTGATTTTGTTGATTTGCGGGTACTCCCAATCAAATCAAAACGCGTGTTGCAAAAAGTTAGCTGCGGCTGTTCAAAAAGGCTGCAGCACCACCAACAAGAGACAGAATAGTGGCGAGCCATCCCCACAGCGAAACGCCAAGCATAGAGGTATTGCCCTTAAGATTGGCGAGTTCTGCCATATTGTCGATGACCTCCTTGCCGCCAATTGCATCTGTCAGTGCATTGCTCGCCGCTCCGACAACGAAGAACCAAATGACACAAAGAATAAACTCAACAGCAAGCGTGATAAGCAGTACTTTGCCGAGCTTAGCTGGATTACTTTTATAGGTGGAAATACTTATACCAATTAACACAGCAACAAGTATCCAGGCTATAAGAATGATCTTTACGATACCCAAGGCCCCAGAAATATCACCCAAGGTATCAGTGACAGTACTATCAGATCCACCTGATATGCTTGCAAGGTTGCTAACGCTATTGAGACCGGAAGCAAGACCAGCAAAATCTATGAGACCAAGCTCAACAGCTCCAGGTGTACTGCTGACATCTGCGCCCTGACGACTGGCTTCTGAGCGTAGCGTGCTGTAAAGCGGTGAATCTACCGTAGGGGCGAGGATTGTTATTGCCAGTACTATTGCGGCAAGAGCTATGGCAATAATCGCTCCATACTGTTTAATGGCGTTTGGAACAGGAATGGCAGATGCGACAGGTTGTCCTGCGTATGGTTGAGCTCCGGGGGCTGCACCGGGAATACCGCCTGCCTGAGATGGTGGATTTGTTTGTGCAGTATTAAAGCGATAGCCGCAAACACCACAGAACTTTGCATTATCTGGTTGCTGAGATCCGCATTTTGGACAGAACATAGCACCCTCCTTCATATATACTGAAAGCCCTTGTCTTCCAGCCTTTGGATGAGTGTACGCCAAAGTAATGGCGTGTTCTTTTCTAATGATGAAAAGAATTTGCAAATCGGATAGTAAAACTCTTTTTGCTTGTCAAAAGGATTGTGTCTAGCTAATATATATCCTCGTATGGCGAATGCCAAAGATGAAGAGGAGCTCATGCTCCCACCTGAACGGCGCTTCGAGCAGCTGTCTGGTTGAAATTGATGTTTTCCCGTTTGTCGGGCACCTTTTTCCCGGATGCTGCTGTGTGCCGCACCGGGTTTTTTAATGGCAGCTAAGGATAGAGCCGAGGTTGCCGAAGAGAGGAAGGTGTAGAAGATAGCCAAGCCGCAAGGTCCTCGTATTAATGAGGAGATTCATGCCCGTACATGTCGTCTTATTGGCGTCGATGGCTCGCAGCTAGGTCTGTTTGGCATCCGGGATGCACAGCGTGTTGCTGATGAACAAGGTCTCGACCTTGTTGAGATTGCTCCTAATGCTGATCCGCCTGTTTGCAGGGTTATGGATTACCGCAAATATAAGTATGAGCAGGATCGTAAAGCCAAAGCTGCTCGTAAGAACCAGTCTCGCATTGAAGTTAAGGAAATGAAATTCCGTCCTAAGATCGATGTGGGCGATTACGAGACTAAGAAAAATCACGTCATGCGCTTTCTCAAGAAAGGCGCTCGCGTAAAGATTACGATCATGTTCCGCGGTCGTGAGATGGCCCACCCCGAGCAGGGACTCAATGTCCTCGAGGGTCTTGCTGAGGATCTCAAGCCTTATGCCACCGTTGAGAGCCAGCCCAAGATGGAGGGACGCAACATGCACATGCTCGTTGCACCTATCAAGGGCGCTTTTGATGAGAAGAACAAGGCAGCTCAGGCTGAGAAGAGCGAGAGCGATGCACGGAACGATAAGAAGGAGAACTAAGTCATGCCTAAGATGAAGACGCACAAAGGAACCGCAAAGCGCTTCCGTCGCACCGGTACCGGTAAGATTATGCGTGCCAAGGCCTTTAAGAGTCACATCCTTACAAAGAAGTCTCAGAAGCGCATCCGCGGCTTCCGTAAGGAAACTGAGCTGTCTCCGGCCGATGTAAAGGTCGTCTCCGCCCGCATGGGTCAGAAATAGGCGCGCTCGCGTCAATCAATGTTCTCACTCTCATTTCAAGGAGTTGATAAGAAATGGCACGTGTAAAGCGCGCAGTAAATGCTAAGAAGAAGCGTCGTACTCTCCAGCAGCGTACCAAAGGTTATTACGGCACCTCTTCCCGCACTCTTCGCGGCATGATGGAGCAGTCACGTCATTCTCTGCAGTATCAGTATCGCGATCGCCGCAACAAGAAGCGTGATATTCGTCGTCTTTGGATTCAGCGCATCAATGCCGCTGCTCGTATCAATGGTATGAGCTACTCCACTTTTATGCATGGTCTTAAAGTGGCCGGCGTTGAGCTTGATCGCAAAGTTCTTGCTCAGATTGCCTACGAAGATCCCACGAGCTTTGCAGATATTGCTGAGATCTCCAAGAAGGCCCTGGAGTCTGCAGAGTAAAACTCTTAAAGATTTAGACAAGGCCTCGCCCGGAAGGACGGGGCCTTTTATATTCCTTTATGCAACATTTTTTTGGTTATTTTTGGCCCTAAATGTGCAATTTGTTGCCAAATCGCCGGGTAAACGGTGTTTCTTTGTCAGCCTGTAACCGAATAGAAAAATGGCAGAGATAGGGTCTATATAACATGACAACTGCAGGTGGTCTGCATTTTAGAAGGAGGTTCGTTATGGCGAACTCGCTCTCTCGTCGTTCTTTTGTTGGAATTGTTGGCGCTTCGGCTACGGTTCTTGGTCTTGGACTTGCCGGTTGTTCAGATAATTCTTCTTCTGGTTCTGCCGATTCATACATCATTGCAACGGATACCACGTTTGCTCCGTTTGAGTTTACGAATGACAACAACGAGTTCGTTGGTATCGATGTAGATACCCTTGCCGCTTGTGCCGAAGTTAGCGGCTTTGAGTACGAACTTCAGTCGCTCGGTTTTGACGCCGCAGTTGCTGCCCTTGAGTCTGGCCAGGCAGATGGTGTTATTGCTGGTATGTCCATCACACCCGAGCGCGAAGAGAAGTATGACTTCTCTGATCCTTACTATGATTCCTATGTATGCGCTGCAGCTGCTGAAAATGGCGATGTAAAGAGTCTTGATGATCTCTCTGGTCGCGCAGTTGCTTGCAAAACGGGCACACAGAGCGCCGCATGGGCAGAATCCATCAAAGATCAGTATGGCTTCACCATTAACTATTTTGATCAGTCTGACATGATGTACCAGGATGTTCTTACCGGCAATACTGCTGCTTGCTTCGAGGATTATCCTGTTATGGCCTATGGTGTTTCTCAGGGAAATGGCCTCACCATTATTGGCGAGAACAAGGATGAGTTCTCCACACCGTATGGCTTTGCTGTTCTTAAGGGTCAGAATGCTGAGCTGCTTTCCGCCTTCAATGAGGGCCTTGCTGAGATCCGCTCCAATGGCACCTATGATGAGATCCTGAACAAGTATCTTGAGGCGTAAGTTCTGAGCTTTTAAGAGATGTCGTTGGGCCGCGTGCTGGTATGCCTGCACGTGGCCCTAGGTTGTGTGAGGTTTACTGTATGAATCATATTGACCTCATAGGCACACTTATAGAAGCCTGGCCCTTGCTATGGAACGGACTGAAAATGACCGTATATGTTACGGTCGTTTCCCTTGTCATTGCAATGATTCTCGGCATTTTAGTGTGTCTTATGAACATTTCTTCGGTACGTCCCTTGCGTGGCGTAGCGAAGTTTTATATCTGGATTATCCGCGGTACACCTATGCTGGTCCAGGGTTTCTATATTTATTTTGCTATCCCTCAGCTCCTCCAGCTTATTACAGGTTCACAATTCCGCATTGATATCGTTACTGCAACGCTTATTACCCTTACTTTGAATGCCGGTGCGTATATCTCTGAGATTTTCCGCGGAGCTATTCAGTCGATTGATAAGGGCCAGATGGAGGCCTCTCGTAGTCTTGGTGTTGGTTATGCCACCTCCATGCGAAAGATTATTTTGCCTCAGGCTATTCGCGTTTGTTTACCATCGCTTGTCAATCAGTGCATCATCACGCTTAAAGACTCCACCATTATGTATGCACTTGGTTTGCCTGAAATCATGAACCAGGCGCGTGTGTTTGTTGGTAGGACCATGGAATCATTTGCTACCTATACCTGGGTTGCCCTTATCTTCCTCGCTATTATCAGCGTGCTCATGGTCTTGTCGTCTATTCTTGAGAAGAGGATGAGCAAGCAATGATGGAGCCTAAGATTAGAGTTGTCGATCTTCACAAGTATTTTGGTGACAACCAAGTTATTTGTGGTGTCAACATTGAAGTTCAGGCGGGCGAGGTTGTTTGTGTAATCGGGCCCTCTGGCTCGGGTAAGTCCACCTTCTTGCGTTGTCTTAATCGTCTTGAGGATCCAACGAGTGGTGAGATTTACGTCGACGGTGAGTGCATTACCGATCCAAAGGCTGATGTAGACCGTATTCGCCGCCACATGGGTATGGTATTTCAGAACTTTAATTTGTTCCCTCACTACTCTGTACGTGAAAATCTTACCTACGCCCCGGTACAGCTCAAGCTTAAGACACGGCAAGAAGCAAACGAGCTTGCTGACAAACTTTTGGCTCGTGTCGGCCTAGCCGATAAGGCTGATGCAATGCCTCGCTCTCTTTCCGGCGGCCAGCAACAGCGTGTAGCAATCGCGCGCGCCCTTGCTATGGAACCCGATATCATGCTTTTTGATGAGCCAACCAGCGCACTCGACCCAGAAATGGTTTCTGAGGTACTTGATGTTATGCGCAAACTGGCGAGTGAAGGCATGACAATGGTTATCGTTACACATGAGATGGGTTTTGCTCATGACGTAGCTGACCGTGTTGTCTTCTTCGACTCGGGTGTTATTCAGGAAGAGGGTACTCCTGAAGAGGTTCTGGATAATCCTCGCAACGAGAGAACCAAGAGCTTCCTTTCTAAAGTGCTGTAGTCTTCGTAAGACACCGTTATCAGGTCATGTGAAAAGCCCGTCCAGAGAAACAATCTGGACGGGCTTACTGCGTTTTAGCGCAACACTTCATTTGCCACTTATCGACGCTCACTGAGAGAAGCTATTCCTGAAAACAGAGCTGGACTAGCATGGTGTTTATAAGTTGGGTTAGTCAATTTGTGAGGGGGATATGCATGGGTAAGACGATAAGTTTTGATATGACAGGCAAAGTTGCAATTGTTACAGGTGCCTCCCGTGGCTTAGGCGTGGAATTGGCAACGTCGCTTGCTGAGTATGGTGCTGATCTTGCTCTGATGGCTGGAAACGAGGAAAAACTTAAGAAGACTGCAGCCAGCATCATTGAGAAAACAGGTGTCAAAGTCATAACGGTAAAAGTTGATATTTCCAATGAACAGAGTGTTCAGGCTGCTGTAAAGGCCGTTATGGATGAATACGGCAAGATTGATGTGTTGGTCAACAATGCCGGTATTATTCGTTATGGTCGGCCTGAGGAGATCTCTGCAGCCGATTGGCGTGACTGCATTGATGTTGACGTAACGGGCACTTGGCTTATGAGTAAAGAAGTGGTCAATGCCTATATGCTTGAGCATGGCGGTCGTATCGTAAATATTTGCTCGGTTAACAGTTTTAGCGCTTCACCTACTGCGGTGGTTTATCACGTCTCTAAAGCGGCTGAGGCTGCCCTTACTAAGTCTTGTGCTGCAGCGTGGGCTGGTAATGGTATCTACGTTAATGGTATTGCACCGGGCAATATGCAAAATGGGGAGATGGCTCCAGATACGCCTCCCGCAATTCTTGAGAACATTCGTAACAAAGTGCCTCAGCGTCGTTTGGGTGGTTACGGCGATCTTTCCGGCGCACTGCTCTTCTTGGCATCGGATGCTAATACCTATACACAAGGCACCATTATCGTGTGCGATGGTGGACTCATTCTCGAGTCGTTTTAATTGAGTTGCTGGGCGAGAGGATGTCATCTTCTCGCCCATATTTCTATATAACAATTCTATTTAAGATGCTTATTTCATTTGAAATTGGGTTTATCAAAAAAACCTAGCAATGCACGTTTATTGTTTTGAAGAATCATCTGTGTGCTCGACAGATTGCTTATCTGTATCTTCTTGTGCTGCAACTTCATCCATGTGGTTATTTGCACGATGATGGAGCAATTCATTTACGATATGCTCGCGATGCTCTTCAGCGGCTTGCTCTGCACGGCGTGTTTCTTCCTCAAAGGCAGGGTCATCTGGTCCAATGAGTTCATCGTGGCCGGTATCGGGGTCATAATGATGGCGCAATACCGGTTCAAACAAATGAAGCTTTGCTGCAAAAGCGCTTGAGGCAACTATCAAAACACAGAAAATAAGGGTACGAGGCCACACCTCTACCTGCGTCATAATAAATGACCCAAGGCAGAGAAAAGCTGTCCACGCATAAATAAGTAGCACGGCACCTCGTTGGTCAAATCCTTCTTGGATCAACCGATGATGAATGTGTCCACGGTCTGCTTGTCCAACACTCTCATGGGCTCGCATACGACGCATAATGGCAGAGCCGGTATCGATAATGGGGATGCCAGCAACAAGGAGCGGAATAATAATTGTGGTGAGACCGGCTACACGAGTGACATTGAGCAGCGAAACAACACCCATGACAAACCCTATGAGCAGAGATCCGGAGTCACCCAAAAAGATTGAAGCGGGATGGAAGTTATAGAACAAAAATCCCAGTGTGGCGCCTGCAAGTGCAATAGATAGCGAGGCGGCGTCTGGATGGCCAGCATTAAAAGCTAAGACAAACATGGTGATGCTTGCGATGCAGGCAATACCAGAGGAAAGCCCATCCAACCCATCAATAAGATTGATGATGTTCATGTAGGCTACCAGATAGATAACCGTAACGGGATAGGCTACCCAACCCAGCATGATCTCTCCGCCGGCAAAAGGATTGACAATATTGCCAACTACAAGCCCACTTGCCGCTGCAACGCTGGCTGCTATGATCTGTCCTGCTAGCTTTGGCAAAGGTTTTAGATGATAAATATCATCAATAACACCCGTGAGAAACGCTATGGTTACACCTACCGCCAACACGTAATAATTAACCGGCATGCCAGCTGATGGTATGAGTACGGGCGGCCAGCCAAAATAGCGTGCTCCAACTACCATAAGTAACAATGAAACAATGAGCGCGCAAAATACGCCAACACCGCCCATACGCGGAATAGGTTTACGATTTATTCTTCGCTTGTTTGGATAATCTACTGCGCCAACTTTCCATGCAAGCTTGCGTACTAAAGGAGTAATAAGCACAACAACGAGAAGAGCAGTAAAAAACAGACATATAAATGGATGTGCTTTTAGCATTGTTTACCCTCCTTCCGTACGCGCATGTCTGGCTTCGAATAATACTGTATATCCAGGTAGAACCAAAATGCAGTAGATAAACTCACATGTGGCACCTATGTAGCCGCTCTTTTACGACTGCTGCACGAGTACCGCCAACGAAATATCTTAGTACACAGGCACAATGTCACTGTTATTTGACAGTTGATATAGGTATATAAAAAGTGTCTAAGTGAGTGCAGCATTCCTTTTAGTAATGCGAAAGATAAAGCATACGCGGAATGTTTTCAGTATGTGTTTAGTTTTACGTTTGGCTTGAGGAGGGAGGGCATTATGCCCGATGTGGTTATCGTAGGAGCTGGCGTAGCGTGGTGTGCCTGTGCCCGTGAGCTCTCTCGGTATAACCTTGATGTAGAGGTTGTTGAGGCGGGATATGATCTTGCTTGTGGTGCTTCTCGATCTAACAGCGGCATTGTGCATGGAGGCTACGATCCCAAGCCTGGTACACGTAAGGCCTATTACAACGTGCGAGGTGCTCAACGGATCTTTGAGTTAGCTCCAGAACTTGGTTTTCGTGTACGACGTAATGGTTCTATGGTTGTAGCGTTTTCGGAGGAAGAGCTAAAAGTCATAGAAGAGCTCATGCGTCGCGCTCAGGCAAACGGCGTTTCTGATGTGCGCGTGGTTGGTGCCGAACAAGCTCGTACGCTTGAGCCAAATCTCAATCCAAAGGTTATGGGTGCGCTGGTGTGCGATGCTTCAGGCATTTGCGATCCCTTTGGAATGACAGTTGCATTTGCTGAGAACGCCAAAGTAAATGGTGTAACGTTCAGATTCCTTACTCCCGTGGTTGATATTAAAAAAGAACCGTGCGGTTGGGGAGTGCAGCTTGGAACAGGCGAAGTCCTTCATACAAAATTGCTGATAAATGCCGCAGGTGTGCAAGCGATTGAATTCCATAACAAAGTTTCAGAGGACAAGCTTATATCTCGTCCGCGCTTGGGCGAATACGTTCTTATGAGTCGTGACATGGGCACGACCTTTTCACACACCATGTTTCAAACACCCACTTCCCGCGGTAAAGGCGTGTTGGTGAGCCCTACGACAGAGGGCAACCTTATTGTTGGTCCTGATGCTCTTGATAGCACTGATGCCTTCGGTACGGCAACGCATAGTGAAGGTTTAGCTGCCGTTATTGAACAGGCAAAA
This sequence comes from uncultured Coriobacteriaceae bacterium, assembly GCA_900551595.1. Classification (GTDB taxonomy): domain Bacteria; phylum Actinomycetota; class Coriobacteriia; order Coriobacteriales; family Atopobiaceae; genus Coprovicinus; species Coprovicinus avistercoris. The sequence goes on along the minus strand of URWR01000012.1, from coordinate 182 downwards.
CTAACATGGCCCACCTACGCCGCGGGCGAAGTAATTACCAACTTTGCTGGTGTGCGTCCTTCGGGCGCAAACGGTGATTTTGTCATTGGAGAAGTGGAAGACGCTCCTGGTTTTTACGATATTGCAGCCTTTGATTCTCCGGGACTTACCTCGGCCGCTGCGGTTGCAGTAGATGTGGCAGC
>URWR01000011.1 GCA_900551595.1 uncultured Coriobacteriaceae bacterium | reverse complement strand
CCGCCGATAATGGTCGAACCGGAACGAGAGGTGCCGGGCACAAGCGAAAGTACCTGAAACGCCCCAATGCCAATTGCTGTTTTCCATGGCATGGATGCCAAGTTCGTAACACGCGCATCGGCATCGGCCAGCACGGCTAAAGAGGTTGGCTCCTCAGCTGTTGAATGGGCAAAATGTGCGCCACGGTAACTGGCGGTTTCCGCTTCGGCAAGCTGACGTGCTCGCATTTCTCGACGCTGTTCAATCACGATAAAAGCAATGCCATAAACAATGAGAGCCGCAGCAATAATAAAAGGGCTACCCAAATAGAGCGTCATAACATCATCGAGTGGAATACCGATAATTGCAGCGGGTAGGCAGGCAACGATGATTTTTGCCCAAAGACGCCAGGTATTTCGCCGTCCCTCAACACCTTTAGACGGGGCAAAGGGATTGAGCGGTTTAAAGAAGAGTATGCAAACGGCAAGGATAGCTCCAAGCTGAATTACTACGAGAAACATATCCCAAAACTGTGGCGATACATCAAGAGGTAAAACCTCTTCAAGAAGCAACATATGGCCCGTTGAAGAGATGGGCAACCACTCGGTAATACCTTCAACAATGCCAAAGAGAATAGCTTTGAGCAGCTCGATTATATACACGGATATTCAGCCTTCCACCAACTACCGATTCTTTTACGCGCTTCATGATGAACCAGCTCATCGCAAGACGGAACCCTCCTCGCAGAATACCCATCTCAGATTTACGAGCAATAGTCCAAACAGAAGGGTTGCTGTCATACTACTTGCCGCCGACCAATGTATCCGCCGGCAGTATTTTTGCTATAGCTACTGATACGACGGGGTACGTTATCGATAATGGTTCGTTCTACGACGTATATGCGTCAACTCGTCGCGAGGAGGTTCTCATGGCAGACCACAACGAGCTTGGATACAAAAAGATATTCGTTGCCCTCGACGGAACAGAACAACAGGATGAAGTCTTTGCACGTGCCACAACAATTGCCGCCGCTAATGAAGCAAAGCTTTATGTCGGCCATGTCATAGACTCAACTGTCCTTGAAACAGCAGGTACATTTCCACCAGATCTTATTGCCGAACTGGAACGCTCTTTTCGCGGTTCAATTGCCGACGGCGTTACAGTGGCAGAAGCAGAACAAGCCATTCCAGAGGTTAAGGTTTGCGTAAAGTGCGGACGAATTCGCGAGACTCTTATGGACGATATGCTCGATATCATTAAGCCAGATCTCGTAGTTTGCGGCGCCCGTGGATTATCCAATATAAAGTATGCGCTCTTGGGCTCTATTTCGGCATTCCTTGTGCGCAATGCTCCCTGTGATGTGCTTGTCGTTAAGTAACAAATCTGCTCGTACATCTGTAAAACACATGGCGATCTTTTCCTGCATCTTTGGATGCTGAGGGTATCTGCGTGTGAGAGGGGTACCATCTCTATCAGCATTTTGGTAAACATACAGTCTGATACGTCATAACACTGTTGTGTAATAGGGAGAACTCTATGCACCTCTCAGAAACTTCTACGCATACCTCAGCAGACGCTGAACACGAAACAAAAAACTTCCTGGAGCCAATGGCGGCATTTGCTCCAGGAACTACCCATGCTGGTTTTGTTGTAGAGCAAACAGAGCCCATTGCCGAACTTTCTGGCTACGCTTATATCATGCGTCACCAAGCGACAGGCGCACGTCTCATGTGGCTTGCATGCCCTGATGAGAACCGCGCTTTTTCTATTGCTTTTAAAACACCGCCTGCGGATGATACGGGAGTCTTCCACATTCTGGAACACTCTGTTCTCTGCGGCTCGGAACACTTCCCCGTTAAAGAACCGTTTGTAAACTTGCTCAAGACCAGTATGCAAACGTTTCTCAATGCACTCACATTTCCAGATAAAACAATGTATCCAGTTGCATCCACCAATGAACGTGACCTCATGAATCTGACGGATGTATACCTCGATGCTGTACTACATCCAAATATCCTTACGCGCCCTCGTATTTTTGAACAAGAGGGCTGGCATTACGAGCTTGAAGATGCCGGTAATAATGAGAAACACCTTGTGTACAACGGTGTTGTATTCAATGAGATGAAGGGTGCACTCTCAGACCCAGATGAAGTTCTCTTTGAACAGCTCAATCGCAAGCTCTTCCCTGATACTTGTTATCAATATGAAAGTGGCGGCGATCCAAAGGCCATTCCGTCACTGAGTTATGAGAACTTTATTGACACATGGCGTCGCCACTACCAACTTCCAAACAGCTACACCATTCTTTATGGCGATCTTGATATCGAACAGATGCTTGCTTTTATCAGTAAGCGTTTTGATGAGGCTGATAATAATTGTTCTGAAGGCCCAAACCCACTGGATATGCAGGCACCTCTTACACCCGCTCCTTCTCAGGTGACTATGCAAACTGCTCCAGAGAATGCCTGTGTTGGTTTGGGTTATGTCGTAGGCACTTCTCAAGATCGCAACCGTATTCTCGCCGTGGATGTCTTACTCGATGCCATCATGGGATCGAACGAAGCTCCTCTCAAGCGTGCTCTTCTCGATGCAAACCTTGGCGATGATATTGCAAGCTATTTGATGGATGGTCTCGCTCAACCGCTCATTTTGATTCAGCTTAAAGGAGCACATGAGGGAGTTGCAAATGCCTTCCGTGAGTTATTCGAAAAAGAATGTGCCCGTCTCGTAAAAGAAGGTATTGGTCGCGAGCGTTTGGAAGCGTCACTTGCGCAGGCAGAGTTTAATCTTCGAGAGGGTGATTTTGGCTACTACCCAGATGGCGTCGCCCTTGCCATGCAAGCGCTTTCAAGCTGGCTCTACGACGATACAAATGCGACAGCATACCTGCACTACGAAGAAGCTATCGCACAGATGCGCGAGCATCTAGACGATGGATGGTTCGAAGCACTTCTGCAGGATATTATCTGTGAAAGCAATCATCATGCCGCAGTCGAGCTCATTCCTTCAGAAATTGATAACGAGCAAAACGAGAGCCATAAGCTTGCTGTTATTGCCGAGGAAATGGGACCAGAGGGGCTCGCTGCTGTGGCAGATGAAGTGGCGGCACTCAGAGCAGAACAGGAAGCACCCGATGTGCCTGAGGCATTAGCCCTTCTCCCCCAACTTGGAATTGAAGACATTGGCAAAGCTCCCGCCGATCCTCCACAGCATAAGCAAACCGGTTATGTTGCACCATGTTTCGTGCACGATATACCCTGCCGTCACGTTGATTACATCCACGCATACTTCGGCCTGAACTGTATAACTTGGGAAGATCTTCCTTATGTTTCGGTGCTCTGCGACCTGCTTGGCAGACTCGACACAACATCTCATAGCGCTTCTGAGTTGGATACGCTTGTTGAAACCAACTTGGGATCCCTCTCATTTTTTGTAGAGACGTATGCGTATGAGGATGGCACTCGCCAAGCTCGACCAACACTTGTAGTTGCAACAAGTGCGCTCGCTGAACGCGTTGAAGCTGCAGCAACAATTCCTGCTGAAGTGTGGTCGCAAACAGTCTTTACCGACAAAGGCCGTATTCGTGATATTTTGCAACAGCGTCGAGTTGCAATGGAGCAAGCCTTCACAGGATCGGGACACGCCGCAGCATTGTCACGAGTAAGCTCATATTTCTCTCGCGCTGCTCTCGTTTCCGAACAAGTTGCAGGTGTTGATCAATACCTCTTCCTCAAAGATTTACTTGCTCATTTTGACGAACGATTCGAAAGCCTTACGAATAAGCTCACACAGCTTGCTCAGACTATTTTCTCTCAAGATAATGTCGAGATTAGTTTTGCTGGCACCTCTGAAGAACTCGACAGCTTCTGGAATGCAGCGGGAACGTTGCGTCTCTCTGCAGAGGCTCACGTAGATCGTCTCGTTATTCCTGAGCCACAAATCCGCAACGAAGCTTTTTGCGTGCCATCCGGTGTGGTATTTGTCGGTGAAGGTATGGACGGCTATACCTCAGGTTGCAAACCCGATGGTGCTTGGCAGCTTGCTGGACGTGCCCTTTCATATGACTACTTATGGAACGAAGTGCGCGTAAAGGGTGGAGCCTATGGCTGTAGCTTTGGCGTTACCAATCAAGGCATTGCACGGTTCTATTCATTCCGCGATCCAGCGGTCGATGCAACAGTTGAACGTTTTGAACACGCAGCAGATTGGCTCTCTTCTTGGAATCCATCTGAGACAGAATTCGTTGGCTACGTTGTTTCAACGGTCGCTGGCATGGATGCACCGGCTAAACCACGTGCAATTGCTCGTCGCCAAGATATGGAACGCTTGAGCAAGCGTCCTGCTGGTTGGCGTGAACAAATACTTTCAGCTACACCAGCCGATGTGCAGGCTCACGCAGAAGCACTCCAAAGCCTCCCTGCAAAGCGCGGTATTTGCGTCTTTGGAGAACGCTCGCTCATTGAGGCATCAAACATACCGCTTACCGTTTGTGATCTCATGAAAGCTGAATAGGGCAAACAAGATATTTCAAACAAGCTATCTAAACGTCAGGCAGCCACGTAGTTTTTCACGTGGCTGCCTTTTTAGATAATTAAAGATTATTTACATAGGGAGTCTTATCCGGATTTCCACTCGGATTATCGGGATTTCCATTTGAACGAATTGCTTGCCAGTATGCCAATCCTTGCATGATCAAAATCGCATATAACGCTACGACCTCAGGCTTCGTTGCATACCCTAATGAAAAGGAAAGATCTGCTCCCTTTAATTCCTGCTTGTCAGAGATTACCAATACCTTAGCTTTTGTTCGATGTAACTCAGCTATAGCATGTTCTTCTAACTCAAGATCGTGACCTAAGCTTGTGACACAGAATAAGGTGTCATCAGTATTGGTTAAGAAGGGGCCGTGTCGATATTCAAGGGTGGAGAAATAGGAGCTCTGCATTTTTCCAATCTCCTGCTGAACATAAGCTCCTTCTATTGCAACTCCGTACTGGCAACCCGATCCCAGTGATACAAGCCTTCTGTACTCTGGAAAAACCTCATATCGAATATCTTTAGTTCTTTGTGCCACATCACCGGATATTTGTGGAAGCCTATCGAGATACTGCTGAATTTCATTGAGAAGCTCGGTGTTGTCTGAAACAAATGCTGCTAAAACAATAAGTGATAGATAGAGGTTCACGAACGATTGAGTTTGCATCACCGATCCCTCATGTGCCCAAGGCATGCATGCAAACATACCAGCACGCTGAGCCATTGGCGTTCCCTCAGCCTCGGAGATAACCAAAAGCGGAGCATGATAGGTTGAAATTAACCTCTCAGATGCAATGTTGGTTTCTGCAGTCATACCGGATCGTGAGGCGCAAATAATGAGCGGACGATTGAAACAATGCTCAAAACAGACAGGATCCATTACCACATCGCAACTTTTAATTGCACTACATCTCATTCCTGTTTCTCTTTGCCATGAGAGTGCAGCTGCCATCGAGAGCCAATAGCTCGAACCGCTTCCAAGAAAGACTATCTCATCAGGTTCTGCGTCGCGAATAAAAGAAACGAGTTCTTCTCTACGTGAAGAGAGATAGTCATAGCTTTTCTTTAAATTCTCAGAAGAATTAAAGATTTCGTTATATGCCATATACTCCATGTTATTCACCCCATCTGTGCAATTGAAAGAGCACCGAGCACTCCCACATAATCGGACCCAAGTTCAGAAAGAGATAGCTCTTGCAATGCGGCTACTGATGTAGCTATCGCACGCCGCGGAACAAGATCTTGAAGCCGAGTAAGGAGCCATCCATCGCTCATTACACCGCCACCAAAAATTATCGCCTCAGGATTGAAAATATTAACCGCATCCACACAGGCAATTACCAGTGCTCTTGTAACTCTATCTGCAATCGATTGAGCCAGCTCATCGCCCATATCTGCCGCAGAGAAAACATCAGTTGAACGAATAAATCCATGTGCCTTGAGTGTCTGCTGTAACAGAGAATCTTGATTGTTGCTTAAAGCCTTCTGAGTAATCTCATTGATGCCCTGACCACTTGCTATATTCTCTAGGCAGCCAGGTAAGCCACAAAATGTGCAGGTTTCACCCTCAGTCTCAACAGAAATATGACCTATTTCACCTGCATAATTTGAGGCACCTCTCATCAATTTGCCTTCTATTACAGCTCCAACAGCGATACCTGTGCCAACATTTAGATAGAGAAAATCTTTATAACGTTGGCCCGCTCCATATTGCAGCTCAGCCAATGTAGCAGCATGTACGTCGTTATCAAGAAAAGCAGGGACCCCATATCGTTCATAGACAAGCTCTGCCAGCGGCAAAGGAGAAAAGCCTTCTGATGAAGGACATCTCAGCCATATACCCTTTCTGTTATCAACCGCATCCTTCAATCCAAAACCAATAGCACGAGGTAATTTACCAGCACATTTATTTTCAATATATGTGTCAATCGAGGAGAATAGCGTGTCCACCAGCTCTTCTTGAGATCCAGTGATATGAGAGGGGAAACGCATAACACGCTCAGACACATCATCAATTTCTTCAAAATCAGATGAACAAACTGCTACTTTCGTACCTCCCAAATCAACGCCAAGATCGAATGTTTTGTTGTCTTCTCCCGCTGCCATAACCCTCCTCCTTTAGCTCTCCTCTAACTTCGAAATAGAAATTGACCATCATCCGGTTAATACTTTTTGAGAGAGATTCATAAGCAAGAGACTTGAATTGCTCTCTTCATGTTTTTCAGTTTTTCTATCTGGATATGACCGGTCTTTAAATCCATAGCGTTAAGAGTTCCGCAAGCAACAGAGGTTCTGAGGATAGAAACATCGTCTTTTGAATGAGCCAAACCATCAGCAAAACCGGCAAGCATTGCATCCCCACTTCCCGTAGCATTTACAGCTTCTACCACGGGAGGAACAGCACAATAGGCCATGTCGTTATGAGTTGCTACGCAACCATACGACCCAAGAGAGACAACAACCCAAGGAACATCGTGTAATTTCTCATTAGTTCGAAGGACTTTGATTATTTCCTCTGTCTCGGTTGGTTCTAGCTGTGTTCTTAATAAAGCATTCGCTTCAGAAAGATTTATTTTTACTAAATACGGATGGACCTCAGCCTTAAGGATTTCTTCAAGCGCCAGCCCAGAGCTATCTACAAGCACTTGTTTGCAACCCACACAGGCTGATCTTCTGAGCAATTCTGCATATGCTGAGTTAGGCACTCCTTGAGGCAGACTTCCAGAAATTGTGATTACATCTGCTTGTTTAGCAAGCAGATCAAAATGTACGTAGAATTTTTGGAGCTCAGCCTCAGTTACTTCAGGGCCGCGCTCCAGTATTTCGGTTTGCTTATTCTCATGCAGGATACTAAGACAGGTCCGAGTCTCGCCGCTAATTTCACTAAATTGGTGAGCGATACCTTCTTCGTCTAAACATTGAGCCAGATACGATCCAAAATATCCGCCCAATAATCCAGTTGCTAGAACAGTATCTCCAAGCTGTGAAAGTACCCTTGAGACATTAAGCCCTTTTCCGCCTGGAGTTCGCTGAGCAATAGCGCGATTAACATCGTCGATTATGAGCGATTCAAGCTTGTATCGTGTATCTATTGAAGGGTTCATGGTTACCGTAAGGATCACAATACCCTCCTAAAATGCCTTGCCCGCGCAGCCAAGTTCTTCCATATGAGCTGAAACTACTGACGAAATATTTTCGATACCACATGCTGCTGGCTTCTTTGGATCGATGCAGCTTGGATGTAGGTTCATATAGTCCAAAAATGCTGAGAGATACGCTTGGCGAAGTTCAGTAGCAAAATTCACTTTGCATATTCCATTTTTGATAGCTTTTTTAATTTGACTGCTTGGCACTCCTGAAGCACCGTGTAAAACGAGTGGGATATCAACGGCTTCTCTTACAGAACAGACAATGTCTTGAGCAATATGGGGCTCTTCAACATAGACGCCATGGGCTGTACCTACTCCAATGGCTAATGACGAGCACTTTGTTTGCAAAACAAACTCATATGCCTCGTTTGTATCGGTATAAGGATTTATTTCTTCTAAGGCAGTATCTGTTGCTTTCCCGCCTACACGCCCTAGCTCAGCCTCAACAGGAACACCAGCAGCTTGAGCAGCGGTGCAAACTTCTTTAGTAAGAGAAATGTTTTCACTAAGAGGAAGACAAGATCCATCAATCATGACAGATGAAAATCCAGCACGAACTGCCCGCATGCACAATTTGAAACTATCACCATGGTCGAGATGAAGAGCAACGGGAACATGCGACTTGCTAGCTGCAACAGAAACAATTGCATGTAGATAGTCAAGTCCAACTGATTGCAGTGTACGAGGCGTGGCCTGAATTATTACCGGAGAGTTTGCCATTTCCGCTGCTTTTATGACAGCTTGAACAAACTCAAGATTCTCTACATTAAATGCACCCACAGCATAAGAACCCTCATATGCTTTTTGGAGCATCTCATCAGTGGTAACTAACGGCATTCCAGCTCACCTCATCTTGATGTATCAATCTCGCAAGACAAGCTAAAAAACTTCAAGCAGGTCGTCTGACCACACTCTAAAGACAATGAATTTAAAAAGTTTCTCTCAGCTTCTTCTTGGGGATACAAAAGTGCCCCTATTTGGAAAGAAAAAGAAAGTATCTAGCCTACTATCGGCTCCTATGTCGGAATAAAAATCTAGAAATGGACAGGTTGAATCTGTCCATCTCTAATTTCTTCGTTTCTCAAAATTATTTTTATTTTGTTTTGAAACAAAAACATTTACATTTTGCTTTCTTAAAAAGAAAATAAAAGAAAACAAAATCTTCACATGGAGCTTCAAATGACCGGTTCTGATCGCCATTTTTTCTCGGATGAACGCCGTGCAGCAATACTCGATATGCTTGAACGCAATGCATCTATTCAAGTGTCTGACATTGCAAAAACGTTTGGCGTGTCGGTTGTTACTGCTCGATCTGATCTTGACGCCCTTGCCGATGCAGGCAAATTAAGACGAACTCATGGCGGAGCTGTTTCACTCAAAAAGCGCCTTGTCGTTTCAACTCAAGATCGCCGAGTAAATATTAATGTTGAAGCTAAGCGCCTCATTGCTAAGACAGCAACTAACTATATTCATGATGGTGACACTGTACTTCTTGATTCTGGAACAACAGCACTGGAATTTGTTCGTACGCTAGGAGCTTTTACCTCATTAACTATTGTTACTCCCGATATAACTATTGCAAATGTTATTGATGAAACACTGCCTCGGGTTGATGTTGTTATGTTGGGAGGAACACTTCGAAAAGGACATCGCTATGTGTATGGTCCGCTTGCGCTCAGCGGTCTTGCACACATTCACGCAGATATAGCTGTAATTTGTCCAGGCTCTTTTGTGGCATCGCGTGGCTTTATGACGGAATTCCCTCAAATGGCTGAATTAAAATCTGCCCTTATGAAATCTGCTTCCACTTCGATTGCATTGCTGGATTCAAGTAAAGCAAATAATCGCGGTACGTACTGTTTTGCAAATCTCTCAGATTTTCAATACGTGATCATGAATAGTGGATCTGGCACTCAGATAGTTTCAGACGCTATTGAAACCATATCTGAGTGCGAATTCCGTCCTACGCTCATTTCTGCAGACTTTATACCAGCACATCCGCAAGAGGAAGTTTAGGTACATGGTGGATATCCTGCTCATCTCGCCAATAAGCAACATCAGTAGGTGAGCTGGACTGTTCCAGAACTATCTCTTCGTCAGGATAGCCAAAAGCCATTACAAGAATGGCTTCAAGACCATCATCCTGCAAGGCAAGATCTTCCGTAAGCGAAGCAGGAAAACTCTTCAGCATGCACGAGCCTAATCCAAGTTCACATGCACCTAATTGCATTGTTTGGGCTGCAATTCCCGCATCAATAAGACGTATGGGAGCAATGGGTGAAGGCGCAAGAATCACTATGTAGCCGCCTGGACGTTCTGCTTCTTCAGGACCTTTCCAATCTTTGAGACGAGCAGCCCATCCAAGCTTCTCAAAGATACGACCACATTCATGCACATCAGTCGTGACGTGATAGCGCAAAACTTGAGCATTGTTGCCATTTGGAGCTAGGTGTGCCAGATTAACCAGTGTAAGCAGCATTTCTTTATCCACAGGCTTACTGGCATCAAAACGGCGAATACTTCTCGCTTTGCAGACCAGACTCTCCATCTCACCCATAGTTGCTCCTCAGATCCAGCTTACGAATCGCTTTATGTTGAGATTCACTGACGGATCAAATTTCATGCGCTGTCTGAGCTAGTTCAGCAATGAGTGATGCAACAGGCTCTGCTGCATGATCACCATATTCGGTGAGCAAAGCATCTACGGCAGCGGGAACCACAACACCATCGGCCATCTGAACAATTTCAGCAACCTCAGCAGAAGTAGATACACCTGCTTCAACAACGATGGGCAGACTGCTTTCACTACGAGTCATGGTAATCGCTGCTTCAAGCGCCTCGTTATCGGGTGCTCCTCCCAACTCAGCTGCACACCAGATAAACCCATTCGCATTTGAAACCACCATTGGAATACGACTTAAGGCAGCAGGAGAAACCTGTCGGATAAGCTCAATTCCAGCATTTTCTAGAATGGGAGCAAACTCATCACGCTCTTCAAATGGAACATCCTGCAGAACAACGCCATCCGCCCCAGCTGCAGCAGCATCTTGAGCAAATTGTTCAATACCATAGGAAAGCACTACATTGGCATAGCTGCCCAGTATCAGAGGAATATCGCATTGTTGGCGAATGCGGTCCACAATAGCAAGAGCACCTGCAGTAGTAGCTCCCTGTTCCAACGCGCGCACGCTAGAAGCGCGTACGACGGGTCCTTCCACCGTAGGATCAGAAAATGGAATTCCCAGAACAACTGCATCGGCACCGGCCTGTGCAGCCGCTACAGCAACTGCCACCGTTGTATCCGCATTGGGATCCCCACAGGTAATGAACGGTACCAAAAGCTTATGAGAGTTCATAAAAGAAGAGCTCAGCCTACTCATGGAGGTCCTCCCCCCTGTAGCGAGCAATAGCCGCCACGTCCTTATCACCACGTCCAGAAAGAGTAACGAGAATAATCTGATCAGAACTCATTGTTGGCGCTAGTTTCATCGCATACGCAACCGCATGAGAGCTCTCAATGGCAGGAATAATACCTTCCGTGCGGCTGAGATACTCAAAGGCATCCACGGCCTCATCATCGGTTACTGCAACATACTCTGCACGTCCGGTGTCATACAACCAAGCATGCTCAGGACCAACTCCCGGATAATCCAAACCAGCAGAAATGGAATAAACAGGAGCAATTTGACCCTGATCATCCTGGCAGAAATAGCTTTTCATACCGTGGAAAATACCTACATGGCCCGTTGAAATAGTAGCAGCCGTTTCCCACGTATCTATACCGCGACCAGCAGCTTCACATCCAATAAGACGTACACCATCGTCTTCAATAAAGTGATAAAAGCTTCCAATGGCATTTGAGCCGCCACCAACACAGGCAAGTACCGCATCCGGCAGACATCCTTCTGCAGCAAGTATTTGCTCACGAGATTCCGCAGAAATAACCGCCTGGAAATCCCTCACCATCGTTGGGAATGGATGAGGACCCATGACTGAACCAATGCAGTAGTGCGTATCGTCCAACGACTCAGCCCAAGCACGGAAAGCTTCCGAAACAGCATCTTTTAACGTACCTGTTCCACTGGAAACGCCCGTAACTTCAGCGCCCAGCAAGCGCATACGATAAACATTAAGGGCTTGACGCTCCATGTCTTTAACGCCCATATAAATGCGGCATTTCATTCCAAAAAGAGCAGCGGCGGTAGCAGTGGCAACACCATGCTGACCAGCACCTGTCTCTGCAATAAGGCGCGTCTTTCCCATGCGCTTTGCAAGCAAAGCTTGGCCCAGTACGTTGTTGACCTTATGTGCACCTGTATGATTCAGATCCTCTCGCTTGAGATAGATCTTTGCGCCCCCCAGATCTGCCGTCATGTTGCGCGCATAGTAAAGCAGAGAAGGACGATTTGCATACGTATCAAATAGATGAGCAAGCTCTGCAGTAAAAGCCGGATCTGCTTGAGCCTTTTCGTATGCATCTTCAAGCTCTGCAAGAGCCTGCATTAGACCTTCGGGAACATATTGCCCGCCATGGACGCCAAAGCGTCCTCTCGACAGGGGTGAGTTGCCCATGAACTTCTCCTCTCGAGGAACGAAAGAAAGCCCTCATACCGAGCGCAACCTTACGTACCCAAACTCAATAATGTATGCGATCGAGGGGACCGCGGGCTTACTGTAACGCAGAGCAAGAAGCTAGAGCAAGGGCATGACAAAAGAGCGTGACAAGCTTCTGCTCATCACGCTCGTTGACTGCTCAGCAAGCAATTGAAACTAAGCAAGTTTGCTATAGGTTTCATCATCTACCGGCTCAAGCCATTCTGCGCTTGCGCCCTCAGCAGGTACCGCCAATGCAATATGCTGGAACCAAGAGTCTGCAGCAGCACCATGCCAATGCTTCACCTCCGGCTGAATACTCACAACATCGCCCGGATGAAGCTCTTGAGGATCCTTTCCCCATTCCTGATACCAACCACGGCCGGCAACACAAATAAGAACTTGGCCACCTTTGTGGTGAATATGCCAGTTATTACGACACCCCGGCTCAAAGGTTACATTGCTCGCACCAAGCTGAGAATCACCGAGTGGTGCCAGATAGCTCTGACCAATAAAGAACTGAGCATAGGCATCATTGGGATCGCCCTTTGGAAAAAGCTTGCTCAAACCTTCTTCGGTTGCGACGGTATCGTTTGTCATCGCTGCTTCCCTTCTTTTCGGAAAAGATCTCTGATGCATGCCTACGCCGACTTATGTGCGTATACCTACTATGTGAGGCCTTTGAGTGCATGCACTTCGAGATGAGCTTCAACGGCCTTCTCTAAAAGCAGCGTATTATCTTATTTTCTTATCATCAATTCCATTTTTGCTGGTTTTAATAAGTAAAACTAATCTGTATGATCGGAGCTCGCCGGACTGTTAGATTGTGAGAAGAGCTCCTGCAAAATGGTGCCAAATTCCTCGATATAAGGATTGGTGCGCTCGCGCAACCAAAATGCATAATACTCATGGCGAAGCTGATCGCCATTTACATCATTCAAAGGGATGTGTCGAATGATAAAGCCCGAACGCTTTTCCTGACTGCGTGTCTCAATAGGCAGAAAATTTCTGCCGCCAGCGACCATCATACGAGCCTCTTCGATGGTGCGTGCAAACACCACATCACAATGAAAACCCATCGTATCTTGGAAAAAAGTACGCTCAACATCCTCTTGATCTGGAGCGGCAATAAGAATGCCTGTCTGACCATTCAAATCAGCAACAGTTACCGTCTCATGCCGTGCAAGAGGACTTGCTTCAGAAACTTCAATATAGTCATACCCCACAAATAGGGGTAAATTAACCGCTTCCGCATGAAGCGTCCGTCGCCTGTCAGAAAAAGTAAGATCGACCTGACCAGATGTGAGGAGCTCACGCAAGGTATCGTGACTTCCTGCAAAGCTTTCCACGGTCATATGTGGATGTCTCCGCACGAACGCGGCAACTGCGCCAGCAACTTCCCATCCGTCATATCTATTGAGATAGCCAAAACGCAAGACACTCGTCTCGCCATGTGCAAGATCAATCGTTTCCCTTTGCAGGGCATCTACCTCGTCAAGGATTCTTGATGCCCTGCGGTAAAAATGTTCACCCGCTGCAGTAAGCGTAAACGAGCGTCCTTTTCTATTGAGAAGTTGAACACCAAGCTCTTTTTCAAGAGCTCCCACCTGTTGCGAGATGGCAGATTGAGAAACATAGATCTCGTCGGCAGCACGTGTAAAACCACCGGCATCCACCACCGCACAGAAGTAGCGCATTTGTTTGAGAAGCATAGATGCCTCCCGCACTTCTCACTGAGTCCACACGCAGCGTTAATCGAGCGCTGCTACAACAGCATCGCCCATAGCCGAGCAACCCAGAATATGATCTGCTGGAGTTGCTTCATCAGCAATGTCACGTGTACGCCAACCCTCATCAAGAACACGCGTAACGGCACGACGAATGCTATCGGCAGCCTCGGCCATATCAAAGCTATAGCGAAGCATCATCTCAACCGAGAGAATTTGAGCGAGCGGATTGGCAATACCCTGTCCTGCAATATCCGGTGCAGAGCCATGGCTTGGCTCGTAAAGCGCCGTATCATCGCCCAGACTTGCACTTGCAAGCATGCCCAAGGATCCCGTAATTTGAGCAGCTTCATCGGAGAGAATGTCGCCAAACATGTTCTCGGTTACCACCACATCAAAGGTGGCAGGACGGTTGATAAGCTGCATGGCTGCGTTGTCTACCAACACGTCTTCAAGCTCAATATCGGCATAGTCTTCGTCGTGAATGCGATGGACAATCTCGCGCCACATACGGCTTGTTTCCAGCACATTAGCCTTATCAACACTGGAAACCTTACCGCGGCGACGGCGTGCTGCCTCAAATGCCTGACGTGCAATACGCTCAACTTCAAACTCACGATATTCCAGGGTGTCATAGGCACGCTGTCCTGGTGCACCATTCACACCAGCACCTGGTTCATCATAAAAGCGCTCACGGCGACCAAAGTACAAACCGCCGGTAAGTTCGCGGACAATCATAACGTCCACGCCTTCGATAACCTCAGGGCGAAGCGTAGATGCACCGGCAAGTGCTGAGAAAATCTGGACTGGTCGAAGGTTGGTATAAAGACCAAGTTCTTTTCGGATTCTCAACAATCCCTGCTCTGGGCGAGGTGCTGCAGGATCGGTGGAATCCCACTTTGGACCACCCACTGAAGCCAACAGCACTGCATCAGAAGCATGCGCACACGACAATGTCTCGTCGGGCAGCGGGTTGCCACAGGCATCTATAGCAGCACCGCCGATAAGAGCATCGGTGCATGAAAAAGATGTATCAAAACGCTCTCCAACAGCGTGCAGAACCTTTTTTCCCTCAGCAATAATCTCAGGGCCAATGCCATCTCCGGGCAGTGTGCAAATCTGATACGTAGCGGATGCCATATCTTACTCACCAGCCTTCTCAGCCATCACACGCTTCGTGCGCGCAACAAGGCCACCATCGTTGATAATCTCCTGGATGAAGGGTGGGAAGGGCTGCGCATGAAATGTTGCCCCAGTGGTTTCGTCGGTAATAGTTCCCGTGTCTGCATCCACAGACACAACGTCACCTTCTGAGATAGCCTCTACTGCCTCGGGGCACTCAAGAATGGGCAGACCCATATTGATTGAGTTACGATAGAAGATACGCGCAAAGCTCTTGGCAATAACGCAGGAAACACCCGCCGCCTTAATGGCCACAGGTGCATGTTCACGCGAAGAGCCGCACCCAAAGTTCTCTTCTGCAACAACGATATCGCCTGGATGCACACGACTGATGAAGGTGGTATCAAGATCCTCAAAGCAGTGCTTTGCAAGCTCCGCTGGATCTGACGTGTTCAGATAACGCGCAGGGATAATAACGTCGGTATCAATGTCTCGCCCGTAGCGGAAAACATTCCCTCTAAATTGCATGATCATCTGCTCCTTATTGGATCATCGTCTTACAAATTGGTGAAAGAGCTGGATACAGGTCGCGCCAGAGTTTATAGCGCTCGTTGTAGCGTTCATACAGCTCTTGCTTTGGCTGAAAACTCGTTTGTTCACCGGTGACCATTGCTTGTGCACACGCTTCCGGAGAAGTGAAGACACCTGCCGCGATGGCACCAAGCATTGCTCCGCCCATACCAGGCCCTTGTTCGGTAGCTGGACGTACGAGCGAGACATCCAAAATATCTGCAAGCATTTCAAGCCAGATGTCGCTCCGCGCTCCTCCACCACACACCATCGAAGTGCTTGGGTTCACTCCCATGGAGCGTGCAATCTCTACTGAATCACGCACGGCAAAAGCAACACCTTCAAGCACCGCACGCGTCATATCACTGCGAGAGGTTGACATGGACAAACCCATAAATGCACCGCGTGCAGACGTGTCATTGTGTGGGGTACGCTCGCCCATAAGGTAGGGCAAAAAGAAAGGCTGGTCTTTCTGAACATTTTCGCGACAAATCGATACCTGCTCCGCAGCGATATCTTTTGTATGCAAAATATCCTGCGCCCACCAGGCATTACAGCTTGCAGCTGAAAGAATGCAACCCATCAGATGCCACTTACCGTCGGCATGACAGAATGAATGGATTTTATCTCCAACACCAGATACAAACGTATCGGTAGGAATAAAAACGGTGCCTGAAGTGCCCAAGCTTACATTCATAGTTCCCGGACCTATAACGCCACAACCAAGCGCTGCTGCAGCGTTATCACCTGCTCCTGCTGCAACTACCGTATGAGTGGGCAATCCGAGTTCTTGTGCTACTTCTGCACGCAGCGTTCCTACCGGCTGATAGCTCTCATATACCTGTGGCAACCAAGATTTTTGCAGGCCACAGATCTCGAGCATTTCTTCGCTCCAGGTGCGATGCGCCACATCAAAGAGCAGCGTACCCGAGGCATCTGAGGGATCGGAAACATACTCTCCAGTAAGCCAAAAGTTGACATAGTCTTTTGGCAACATTACATGAGCAATGCGTTTAAAGTTCTCGGGTTCATGCTTGCGAACCCACAGCAGCTTAGGGGCAGTAAATCCTGCAAAGGCAATGTTGCCCGTATACGAAAGGATGTTCTCAGCTCCTATAGTCTCATTTAAATATGAGACCTCAGCAGAGGTACGTCCATCATTCCAAAGAATTGCCGGACGAATAACGTCGTTGTGAGCATCAAGTGCAACAAGTCCATGCATTTGTCCACCACAGCCAATTGCACAGACTTCAGAGGCATCTTGTCCATCCAACAGACGTGGGATACCCCGCCGCACCGCATCAAGCCATGCGGCAGGGTTCTGCTGACTCCAACCGGGCTGTGGGTATTCAACCTCATAGGCCTCACTCACCACCGATTTAACGGTTCCCTGCTCATCTACAAGCAGAAATTTACAGGCGGAGGTCCCCAGGTCTATACCAATGAACAGCACTTTTACCCCTTTCGCTGCTTCAGAGACAGGAAGCCTTAGTCAAGATCTTCCGGAAGGGCAATATGACCCGCAACTGCTGAAGCTGCAGCAACAGCAGGACTTGCCAAATATACCTCAGAGGTTGGGTCACCCATGCGTCCTACAAAGTTGCGATTGGTTGTGGATATGCAGCGCTCGCCAGCAGCCAGAATACCCATGTAACCACCCAGGCACGGACCGCAGGTGGGCGTGGAAACAACGCAGTGGGCATTCACGAAGATGTCCATAAGCCCCTCATGGACACACTGCAACCAAACGCGCTGTGTAGCAGGAATAACAATGCAGCGTACATTTTCTGCAACCGTGCGGTTGCGCAGCACCTCGGCAGCAGCGCGCATATCTTCGATACGGCCATTGGTGCATGAACCAATAACCACCTGGTCAATAGTAATATCGCGGCTCTCTGCCACCGGATGAGTGTTAGAGGGCAGATGCGGCCAGGACACGGTAGGAACAATATCTGCAGCATCGATATGAATAACCTGCTTGTAGGTAGCATCCTCGTCAGGATGATATTCCACAAACGAACGGGTGCTGTGCTCTTTCACATAGGCGCGGCATGTATCGTCAACCTCAAACAGACCAGCTTTGCCACCAGCTTCGATAGCCATATTCGCAATGGTGAGGCGACCTTCTACCGAAAGTGCTTCGATGGTTGAGCCGGCAAACTCCATAGCGCAATACAGCGCACCATCCACGCCAATCTGACCAATGATGTACAGAATAATGTCTTTTGCGCTAGCACCCTGAGGAAGTTCGCCGTCCACAACAATACGAATCGTTTCTGGCACCTTAAACCAGGCGCGACCAGTTGCCATACCAACACCTGCATCGGTGGAACCAACGCCGGTGGAGAAAGCACCAATACCGCCATATGTGCAGGTGTGCGAATCGGCACCAATGACTAAGTCACCAGGAACCACAATACCAAGTTCGGGCAGAAGGGCATGCTCAATACCCATGCAACCCTGCTCGTAGTAGTGCGTAATACCCATCTCATGGGCAAAGTCACGCGTTATCTTGGTCTGCTCAGCACTCTTAATGTCCTTGTTGGGCGAATAGTGGTCGGGCACTAAGAAGATGCGGTCCTTATCAAAAACGCCAGCGCCTATCTCACGAACTGTTTTAATAGCGATAGGAGCAGTGATGTCGTTTGCGAGCACACCATCGAGGTCGCACTCAACGAGCTGACCGGGAACAACCTCTTCGAGTCCAGCATGAGCCGCGAGGATCTTCTCGGCCATGGTCATAGAGCGAGGCATTACTTGCCCTCCTTTGAACGCGTTGTCTGAATCATGCGGTTAATGGCGTTCACGTATGCCTTGGCGCTGGAGACGATAATATCGGTGTCAGCACCGCGGCCGGTATAGACCTTGCCGTCTTCTGCCGTAATGCGAACCGTTACCTCGCCAATTGCGTCAATGCCACGCGTAATAGCCTTAATTGCGAATTCTGCAAGATCACCGTGAACTGCCACGACCTTATCAACTGCCTGATACGCAGCATCAACTGGGCCGGTGCCGGTAGCTGCAACTACATGCTTTACACCCAGCTCGTCGGTAATCGTAGCGGTTGCTGTAGGAATAAGGGGATCGCCACAGGAAACTTGAAGTGCGTCGAGCGTATAAACTGCAGCTACATCGCGCTGACGTTCCTGAACCATTGACTCGAGGTCCTCGTCGTAGACCTCTTTCTTCTGATCAGCAATTTCAAGGAAGCGCTGATAAATCTCATCGAACTCAGCATCTTCAAAGGTGTAGCCAAGCTCAGAGAGGCGGTGACGCAGTGCTGCGTGACCAGAACGAGCAGAAAGAATAATCTCGGAGCCAGCAGCGCCCACATCAGCAGGATCGATAATCTCGTAGGTATCACGTGCTTTAAGGACGCCGTCCTGGTGAATACCTGAGGAGTGTGCGAAAGCGTTGGCACCAACGATTGCCTTGTTTGCCTGCACGTTCATGCCGGTAATGCGGCTGACAAGGTGGCTGGCGCGCGTAAGCTCGGTGGTCACGATGTCAGTGTGAGCATCAAGCTCGTCACCGTGCATCTTAATGGCCATGACCACTTCTTCGAGAGCGGTGTTGCCCGCACGCTCGCCAAGACCATTGATGGTGCACTCCACCTGGCGAGCGCCATTCTTGACACCCTGCAGGGCAAGGGCCGTAGCCATACCGAGATCGTTATGCGTATGAACAGAGATAATGACGTTCTCAATGCCAATAACGTTATCGGCAAGGCTCTTAATACGAGCGCCAAAGTCCTCAGGCAACTGATAGCCCGTGGTATCAGGAATATTTACTACAGTTGCGCCAGCATCTATGGCAGCCTGAATTACACGAATCAGGAAGTCCTGATCGGCACGACCTGCATCTTCTGCATAAAACTCAACGTCTTCGACGTACTTCTTAGCATATGAAACACAATGCCTTGCGCGCTCAATGCACTCATCTTCGGTAATGCGAAGCTTCTCTTTGAGGTGGCTGGGAGATACGCCCAGACCGGTGTGAATACGCGGACGCTTGGCTGTTTTCAGAGCCTCTGCAGCGCGGTCGATGTCCTTATCAACAGCGCGGGTAAGGCCACAAACGACGCAATCGTCTCCAGCGAGACGGCCGATTTCTTGTACAGAACGAAAATCACCTGGAGAAGAAATAGGGAAACCAGCTTCGATAACATCGACGCCCATGCGGATAAGCTCTTGCGCAATAACCAGCTTTTCCTCGGTATTCATGGAGGCGCCCGGCGACTGCTCGCCGTCACGCAGGGTTGTATCGAAGATGTGGATCTTTCTGGTCATGACTGCCTCCTGGTTCCAATAGTGCTTGCGGTCCAGGGGCGACATGGCATGCCGAGAAGCTCGAGCGGCTGCCGCCCC
>URWR01000010.1 GCA_900551595.1 uncultured Coriobacteriaceae bacterium | reverse complement strand
AATGGCACGGCCTAAACGCTTGCCTTCCAGCTCAATTGTGCGCAAAGCAGCCTCATTGCCCTTTTCTGCACAGGCAGCAATTTCTTTTCCGCCAGGCGTGTGCCCATCAACCTCGCTGGGACCGCCAAGCTCTATGAATGTTTGAGACATACCCTCTGTGCAGCAATACATCTCGAGTGGTCCGTGCTGTTTTCCAGAGCGAGAAGGACGTCCACCCTGCTCGCAGATGGTCAGACCAATCTCGCCCGATTCACAGTGAGCTCCATAGAAAAGCTCTCCACCTACACAAGCGCCGCCACCTACACCAGAGCTTACGGTTATATAGATAAAATCGCTTGCTCCGCGGGCACTTCCAAAATAGCCCTCGGCCAACACACAAGCGTTTCCATCGTTGTCGCCATAAAATGGAATGCCAAGTCGCTCAGAAAGTTCCTCGCAAATATGCAGGTCACGAATGGGTGGGAAATCTGAATCTAGCCATACACCTTTTACTGGCTCAGCAAGACCCGGAATTGTGAGGCCTCCCGCAATAACGCGAGCTGCCAAATCGGGGTGGGCTTCAAGTTGAGCTCGGAGGGCCGATTCCACCTTATCGAGAATTTCTTCGGCGGTAGGATTGAGCCATTCATAGCGCTCAACACAGAGCACTTCTCCAGCAGCTGAAACAAAGCCAACCATGAACTTTGAGCCGCCAATATCGGCCGTAAGAATCGTTGCATCAGCAGGAATTTCTTGCTCTGCAGCAACCACACTTTTTTCGGCCATAGCAACCCCCTAATCCTCGTAAGCCGGAAGCATAACCGGATCAAGCGAAGCAACCTTGGGCTCTGAAAGGTCAATTCCCAAACGGTCGCTCATGCGCTCAGCAATAACCTGCATCGGAATCAGGTACTCGATAACGTCGACATACGGAACGTCGCTTGTTGCGATGGGCAGGGCATCCCCTACAGCATCGAGCTTCTCATTCTGAATGAGCACGCGATTCTTGCAGTAAGGCTCTGCAGCCTCTGCCAGACGCAGCATACGATCGCGCTCCTCGCCAGCTTCTGCCGCCAAGAAGAGGCAGACGTCATCGCTGTGAAGCGCACGGAAGGGACCATGCAGTGTCTCTTCGAGCTCAAACGCATAGGTCGGACGCTCGTGCGTCTCGTAAAACTTGAGCGCACCTTCCTGGACGGTGCCATAGTTTGAACCATAGCCAATAAGGAAGAAAGCCGGCGCATTCATCAGACGCTGCTCATTTGCCTCAAACCATGCACGGGAGAGCTCTACGGTACGACCAACATTTTGTGGTACTGCAGCAAGCGCCTCTCGCAGGGATTTATATTCTTCCTCGGTGATGTTGCCCTGTGCATAGCCGCCCTCAACAAAGCAGCACAGCACCAAGAACAACGCCATGGTCTGATTCTTTGTGGATGCAACGGCATATTCTGGGCCACCTGGCTTCGCTAAGACTACATCGCACTCACGGGCGAGTACGCCGGTGGGGTTAAGCGTGGTGCATACCACGGGAATGCCCAGTGCCCGTGCTTTGCGCGCTGCATCAACCTGGCCTTTTGAATGGCCAGTCTCTGCGGGACATACCAGCAGCATTTCGGATGGATCAATCGAGCCCGAAGCATCGAAAGTTGCATGATTGTTGAAAATAGCAGCTGGAACAGATTCTGCATTTACCTTCAAGAGGTGCTCAGCTGCAAAACGAAGTGCACACCCGGCATAGTATGGTGAGCCATTACCTACAAACAGCAGGCGCTTGAAGTTATGCGTTTTGCACAACTCTACAAACGGTTTAGTCCACTCTTCCTCGGTATCCCAAAGCTCTTGTAGCAGTTCAGACTGCTGATCAATCTCACGTGCCATTGCTTCCGGATAAGACATAACCCTTCCTTTCTTGCCTTGCCGTTCGGCGAAAGCCTCCTACCATACCGCTAAGTAAAAACGCCTCATAAACAGCATTTGCGCACTTCAAAGGCACTATTTTGCTCAGCTTGCTCTTTTGACAGAGACACAGAACTGATGGTACTTTCCAAACAAGTTATGTCCATTGTTAATCCGATGAGCGTTTCAGGGATACCCGTAGACGCATAACGGCCACGACAAACGGAGGCACCATGGCAGAAGAAACCACACAAGACAGCGCAACCATAAATCCCATTTTGGAAAACATCTATCAGCAACCCGAGGAACTTCATCGTGTACTCAACGATCTCACGACAGATCGCCTGGAAACGGTAAAAGAGGTTGCACGCCTTGCAAATTTGGCCAGTGAGATTGTTCTCACTTCTATGGGCAGTGCACTCTACTCGCTTATGCCTATGTACGAGGCACTTCTCGACCGCGGCATGCGCAATGTCACGCTGGTAGAAACCGCCGAGCTTATCCACCATCCCGAGCGCGTAAGCAAACATGCACTCTATATTCTGATGTCGCGCTCTGGAGAAAGTCGTGAGGTTGCTGACTTTTCTGTATGGCTCACCGAGCATGGTTACACCTCGGTAGCTATTACCATGACCCCCACCTCAACCATGGGCCAGCACTGCACCGTCATGCTGCACGACATAGCAAGCTACGACAAAATCGTTTGCATCAAAGCCTACAGCTCAATGGCACTTTGCGGACTTTTTGTTGCTCACATGATGGATCATGATGAGCCAGATCCCACCTACGTTGCACGCCTCCATGCTGCTTTTGATTGGATGGAAGAGAACAAGAAGAACTGGCTGTGCGCTATAGAACAGATTCCTTTCCTTGACAGCGCCGATAGCTTCTACATGCTCTCTCGTGCACAGGGCATCAACATGATGCGCAGCGCATCGCTGTGGCTGGAAGAAACTGCCAAAGTGCCAGCAAATGTTATGTCACTCGATAATTTCTATCACGGTCCCATGGAGCTCATTCGCGCTCAAAAGATTACAAAATCAAAGACGGTACCCGTGCTGCTTGATGTTTTGGGAGACGACCGTTCTCGCATGATCTGGAACTACATCACACAGGCACAGCCCGAAAACATCTACATCGGTCCCGCTGGCTCAGATATGGATGCCACGGTATATGTTGAGCTTCCAGATTTGGAGCTTGATGGCGCACATATGATGCTTGTACAGGCACTGTACTTCCAGCTTCTCTCATATCAATGTGCCATCGCCAACAACATTGAGCCCGGCATGTTCTTTGAAGAGGGGTGGATCGTACAATGAGTACACCCACAGATCAAAACCTTGTGGTAGGTCTCGATATTGGTGGTACGCGCATTAAATGCGGAATATATAACGTAGCCACCCATGAAGTTCTTTCTTCGGATGTCGCGCCCACGCCCCGTGAGGAAGCCGCCTTTTTCGCCACTATTTCCGATCTCGTATCAAAACAGGCGGCACAGGTTGGCCAACCTCATGCTGTCGGT
Source organism: uncultured Coriobacteriaceae bacterium (assembly GCA_900551595.1). Classification (GTDB taxonomy): domain Bacteria; phylum Actinomycetota; class Coriobacteriia; order Coriobacteriales; family Atopobiaceae; genus Coprovicinus; species Coprovicinus avistercoris. Next base: position 18,049 of record URWR01000010.1, on the reverse strand, counting down.
GTTTCTATTGGCAGCTATGTGTTTGCCGATGGCTCCATAGATGGCATGTCTTCATTTGTGCCGTTCCTCACGCATGGCTATCCACTTGGGGCAAAAATATCCGAATGCCTCAAGCTGCCTGCCCGTGTAGACAACGATGCTCGACTCATCGCCCTGGCAGAGGCAGTTTCGGGTGTGGGAGCGCCTTACCACCGCGTGCTTGTTCTTACCCTCGGCACAGGCATTGGTGTTGGATTGGTTGAAGACAAACGCCCTGTTGGTGCCGACTCATCCATGCATTTAGCTGGCCATATCTTAGTCCGAACTGGCAACGAGTTTGCCTGCTTGGATAGTGAGCCCTGCTATTGCGGACAAACAGGCTGCTTTGAATCCACTTGCTCTGGCACCTCACTTGCCAAGCTGGTGCATGACAAGCTGGGAGAAAATGCCACCAATGAAGTGCTGTTCCAGCGTGCTCAAGCTGGTGATAAACAAGCTCAAGAGATCGTGCAGTGGTATATCTCCATGCTTTGTCGAGCCCTTAATAGCTACGTCTACATCTATTGTCCCGACGCCATCGTGTTGGCAGGCGGCGTAGCTCACGCCCTTGGGCCTTGGATTGAGCACATACAGAAGGCATTGGTTGCAGAGGTATACGAAGGTCAACACACCGACGTATTGCTCACCACGCTTAAAGAGGACTCCGGCATTATTGGCGCTGCTTCACTCTTCGCAAGCTAATACACATTTTAGGCACGGTTTTATTCCACAATGGAAGGAGCTCTATGTCTCGTCCAACCATGGTCGACTACGTTAAACAAACCCCCGAAGTATTGCGCTCGCAAATTGCCAACGATGTTGCCGCTCCACTTGTAGAGGCATTTTGCGCTGGTTCATACCGCCGTGTACGCATTGTGGCCTGCGGAAGCTCCCGCAATGGATCGCTCGTTGGCCGTCATTATCTGCGCCATATGCTCCAGCGAGAAGTTATTATCACCGAGCCCTATACGTTTTGCGCCTATGAGCATGAACTTCCCGACGATGAGTTCTGCTTTGTTGTTTCGCAGAGTGGCTATTCAACCAATGCACTAGCTGCCTTAGAGACCATTCGTGCTGCCGGGCGTCCAGCTATTGGACTCACCGGCGATCCTTCAAGTGACTTCAAAGATGCCGCAGACATTCTCGTTGATTACGGCGTAGGTGAAGAGCTTGTTGGTTACGTCACAAAAGGCGTTACCTCATTTGCCTTTTTCTTGGCACTCTTTGGCATTGGCGTTGCACAGCGAGAAGGACGTCTGGATGAGGCCGGTGTTGAAGCCGAGTATGCCAAGCTAGAGCAAATTATCACCCGTTTTGAACAAGCCACTATACAAGTTCCCGCCATCATTGACGCGCGTTATAAGGAACTCTCCTCAATGGAGCGTGTGATGTTGGTAGGCGCCGGGGCAAACTATGGTGTTGCCTGTGAAGGCGCTCTTAAATACGGAGAAACGCTCCAAATCCCGGCAGTTGGCTTTGAGCTCGAGGAATATCTCCATGGGCCCAATCTGCAAATTTCTCCCGAATACACCATCTTCTTTATGTCGATAGGCATACGCGACCACGAAAGGTGCCGTCAATTGGTTGATGCAACTCGACTCGTTACCGATCGCGTGTTTTCATTATGTAATCATCACCATCAACTTTATCAAAATCCTTAGGTGATATTATTTTTCCTATATCTGATAATCCTAATGTATCTGCTGCCATTTTTCCAAATAAGCGCATGGCAACTGACGGAAGATAAACACCTCTGGCACAAACATCCACTTGTCGCAAAGTTTGATGCTGCGCTGAGCGGAAAGAGTGAAAACTACGTTGACAAAGAAGTTTTGTAGTCTCCACATATTCTTAACAGCAGTTACACGTTCTTTTCACATAAATGTATACCAATTTTCAGGTTTCCACAGGATACCTTTCACCGATTAGATAAGTTAAGTGGTGTTTTAATCCATTACTGTAATCTTCAGTTTCATTGGTTTTGGTGCCACTCGAACACGTATTCCAGGCAGGGGACCACGTCCGCGGGGCACCACGCAAGCAGAACCACACGTTGTATGGAAAGGGGAGAACATGTCCGATACTCCGGCAACGACGGCGCCGCAGGAAGGCCAACTTGAACGCCACCTTGGTCTTGGCACCGCCATCGCACTCGGCGTCGGAACCACCGTCGGTTCCGGCAACTTAACTTATTCCCCCGGTCGGGAGGTGTAGCCGCAGCCGCCGGAACGCCACTCTTTACCATCTTGGCGTTCCTCATCGGTGGTCTCATTATGATTCCGCAGAACCTTATTTATGCTGAGTATTCCACAGCATATTCTGAGGACGGCGGACAGTTCGTTTACTTCCGTGAGGCCGGCTGGCCATTCATGGCAATGTTCTTCATCTGGTCATGCTGGTGGGCAACTGACCCCGTCGGCATCGCCACGATGACTCTTACGCTTGCCAACTATCTTGCCTACTTCACTGGCTGGACCGATCTTACGGTTCACATTGTTGGCTGCATCCTGATCGTCTTCTTCACCTGGCTGCACATGTGCCACAAGCACGCAGGCGCCAAGTGGCAGTCGTTCATTACTGCCGTTAAGATCGCACCGTTCCTGATCCTGGTTCTTGTTGGTCTGTTCTTCGTCAATGGTGCCAACTTCTCTGCCCCTGCTGTTGAGGGCTCTGCTGCAAGCCCCGTAACCGCTCTTATTGCTGGCATTGCTGCCACCACCTGGAGCTACGACGGCATGCAGACCTCCGTCACCATGGGCGGCGAAATCAAGAACCCCGAGAAGAACATGCCCATTGCTCTTATCGGCTGCGTTCTCGTTGTAACGCTGCTCTACACCGGCCTTTCCACCGCTTCCGTTGGTTTGGTTGATATCTCCACCCTCGCAGCTTCCGATGCTTCCGTCGCTGAGGCCTTCTCCCACATTCCTGGCCTTGGCACCATGGCTGGCAACATCGCTGCTGTTCTTGCCGTTATCGTCGTAACCGGCTCTCTCTCCTCGCTCATCATGTTCCAGGCACGCGGCGAGATGAAGGCTGCTCAGGAAGGCTACTGGTGGCGTTCCTGGGGCAAGATTGACCCCAAGTATGACTCTCCTGTCATTTCGATGCTTTGGCAGTCCGGCTTCGCTCTCATCCTCGTTTGGGCTTCCTCCATTCAGGACCTGCTGAGCCTGTTCACCTTCATCTGCCTGCTCCGCAATGCGCTCCTGTTCTGCGCTTGGTTCCCACTGCAGAAGAAGGCCAACTACCATCCGACCTTCAAGGCTCCTGGTGGCCCGGTCATGGCAGTTCTCGCCATCGTTCCGTCCCTGATCCTCATGTCTGACAGCCTCTCTGGCCTCATCTCCGGCGAGACCCCGCTGTTCAGCTTCAACCCGATCACGGCCGGCATCCTCATCGTCGTCTCCGCTGTACCGTTCTTCTTCCACTGGAGGAAGGTCAACGCTGACATCATCCAGGCAGCTGAGGAGCGCCGTAACGCCGAGATCAGCGAGCGTGTGGCTAGCTAAAAACCTCACGCACGACGGCTTCTAGCGTCCTGCCCGTCACGTGCCGCCCGGCGTCGTATAGCTTTCGACGTCGGGCGGTTTTCTTATGATTGATTGAGTGCTTTTGACATCCTTCACATGTATTTGATCATGGCATGTTGCCAACTTTTAGTTTCTTCTCTGGTCGTACGATGCCGTTTCATCAACCATGAAAGAAGGTATTGCAATGTTAATGAACCGACTTACCACCTCAGAGATTTATGAGTGGTGCTCTATCCCCTGGCAGGAGCTTGAGGATCGCGACGATCTTAAGTGCAAGCTTGCTGTGCGCAAGGACCGCGCAACAATGATGGAAGAAATCGGCAATCTTATGGCCGATGAGGTTAAGGAGCACAACGCTCAGGGCCTTCCCACAAAGTGGGTTCTCCCTGCTGGACCATGCGATGAGTACGACACCTTCATTCGTCGCGTTAATGAGGAGCGCATTGACTGCAAGAACCTCTGGGTCTTCCACATGGACGAATTCCTCGATTGGCAGAGCCGCCCTTACCCGGTAGCCGATACCTATGAGAGCCTTGAGGGCACCATGCTCGCTTGCTTCTACAACCGCATTGATGAGGAGCTTCGTCCTCCTGAGGATCATCGTATTTGGCCTCGTATGTCCGATCTGGACTACGCCGATCGCATGTGCGACGAGCTGGGCGGCGTTGACACGGTCTGGGCAGGCATTGGCGCCACTGGCCTCGTTGCTTTTGATGAAGAGCCGCGCAACTTCTGCTATCGTCCCACCGTTGAAGAGTATGCCGATTCTCGCACGCGCGTTGTTGTTATCAACTCTGACACCATGGTTGCCATGGCTGAGCGCTCATTTGGCACCTGCCTTGACCGCGTTCCTCCTATGGGTCTGACCATTGGTTTCCATATTATTTGCTCCGCTAAGCGTGCCGTCTACATGGTAGCTACCGGCGACTGGAAGAAGACTGTTTGCCGCGTTCTTCTCTTCAGCGATCCCACCACAGAGTACCCCGTTACCATTCTTCCGAAGTACATCCCCGATGTAACGCTTTACACCACTGAATACACCATCGATCATCCGATGTCTCACGATCAGAAGGGCTGGTAAACCATGTCGGCAAAGGACGTCATCGTACTGAACAGCCACGGCGTAGGCCAGTATGCCTACTGTGACCATATGCCTGTTTGGGGAGAAACGCTTCCTGTAAAGAAATGGCATATCGCCGAAGACGGCGGCAAGGGTTCCAATGTTGCTGTTGCTCTGGGACGTTTGGGACTTGATGTTGCCTATATCGGCAAGGTCGGCAATGACCCTTGGGGCGACCTCGGAGAGCGCTGGATGCGCGAGGCTGGAGCAGATACCACCTATCTGTATCGCACTGATGAAGTTGCCACTGGCACCGGCCTTATCCTTATTGGCCCAGATGGCCAGAACACCATTATCGATGGCGATTCTTCCAGCGTCATGCTCACTGAGCAGGAAGTTATTGACGCTCTCGACGCTATGGCAGGCAGCTGTTACTTTGTAACCGGCTTTGAGGTACCCATGGCAGTTTCGCTGGCAGGAGCACGTCACGCTAAAGAGCTTGGCATGACGGTCGCACTCAATCCGAGCCCGCTGCCTGAAGAGCCTATGGGAGACCTTTCCTATGTGGATTACCTCTTCATCAACGAGGTTGAGGGCCGCTATATCGAGGGCGTTGATCCCGACGCAGAGATTGACCATAAGGCCCTTGCACAGCGCGTTATTGATACTTATCACGTTGGCTGTGTTGTTATGACACTCGGCGATGAGGGCTCCTGCGCACTCACTGCCGACGGAGAATTTATTACGGTAGCCCCCACCCACGTGGACAAGGTTGTAAACACTGCTGGCGCTGGTGACGGCTTCATGGCTTCCACCGTTGCAGGTCTCGTCTGGGGCAAATCCCTTGAAGAGGCTATGACCTGGGCAAGCAAGTATGCCGCTCTCTCAGTCACCATCGATGGGACCATTCCGGCCTATCGTCCGCGTGAAGAGGTTGAGGCATTTATCAGCACGCTTGATGAATAAGTAGTAGTCAGGCGTATCAAAGGGCAAGAGATTGGAATCAACATGGCAGAGATGGCAGATTACATTCTTCGCTCGGAAAACATCTTTGATGCAACTACAACAGAGGCTCATCCAGGTTTTGTTGCCGTTGCTGGTAACAAGATCATTGCTGTAGGCGAAGGCGATGGCGCTGAGTATGTAGGCGACAATACTCGCGTACTGGAACTTGGTGATAAGCTCGTAACACCAGGTCTCACCGATGTTCACTGCTTCTTTAATGGCTGGTTGCTCCAGCGCGCTGGTACCGACCTGTCTGGTGTCACAAGCGTAGATGAGGCTATCGAGCGCGTTCGCGCCACCGCTAAGCCCGAACTTGCAATTGGTCACGACTTCCCCCTCGAGATGCTTCCTGTAGACGAAGCGATTCTTGACGAAGCATTTGGCGACGTTCCGGCTGTTTTTGTTGGTCAGTGTGCTGATGGCATGGCTATGAACACCGCTGCCGAAACAAAGTTTGGCTTTACGCCTGCAGCTTGCTGGAGCGAGAAGGCTTATAAGCTCCTCAAAGCAGTTATCACCGATACCGAGTTCTCCGTACCCATGTATCGCGAGTACGAAGCAATGATGAACTCCTATGGCGTCACTTCCACCAAGGAGATGGGCTACGACGATTATTGGTTTGTCGATGCCGTAAAGGAACTCGAGGATGCTGGCGAGCTTACCCTGCGCGTTAACCTTATGAGCCAGCCTGTTGGAGAGCCCGCCAATATCGCATATGGCACCGCCACACGCGATCGTTTTGCTGACGATCCCTTTATTAGCTTCTCTGGCTTTAACCAGATGACCGATGGCTCCATTTCACAGCATGAAGGTGAAATGAAGGAGCCCTATCTGGATGCAGATACATGCTGCACTATGGATATTGACTGGGCAGAGCATGAGCGCCAGGTTCTTGAAGCTGATGCTGCCGGTCTGCGCTTCTCTCTGCACTGCCAGGGCGACGGCGCAGTCGCACATGCCCTCGACATCTTTGAGAAGTGCCAGCGCGACGAGGACGGCAAGGTTGTTCTGCGTCAAGCAATGACCGACCTTGAGGGCGCAGACCCCGTTGATCTTGAGCGCATGGGCAAGCTTGGCGTTGTCGCTGAGGTATACCCGCTCATTCAATCTATTGCCGATCGTGAAGGCAAGATTGCAATGGTCAACGAGAAAATTGGTGCTGAGCGCGGCACGCACTACTGGAATCGTCGCAAGATGATCGATAGCGGTGTTGTCGTTGGCTGTGGCACCGACCTCCCCATGACCGTCGATGACCTTGGCACCGGCGTTTACAGCGCATGCGGTGGCTATTTCCCCGAGGGTGGAGAACCCTGGAATACACAGAACATGATTACACCGGGCGAGCTCATTCGCGCTTGGTGCGCAGGTGGCGCCTATGACCTCGAGCAGTGCGATGTTCTTGGTACCTTGGAAGCCGGCAAACTTGCTGATATTGCCGTCTTTGATACCAACTTCCTCGCAATTGATCCCAAGGATGCACGCGATGGCAAGTGCGTTCTTACCATGATTGATGGCAAGATCGTATTTGACGCCACAAAGTAAAAAAATCACAGTCTGTGATCAAGCGAGGTCTCGCAAGGGACCTCGCTTTTTTGTCTAACGCGGCATGTAAAACGTCATGTTTGTGTATTGCTCAGCGCTTTTGTATGGAACACGTAAGATACCGGTAAACTGAAAGTTTAGTGCTTCTTATACGTTATCCCCCCCCCGCTCGGAGGTTTTTTATGACCCATGCAAATAACGACCGTTCCTCTCGCGACGATCGTGTTGAGTTTGCATGCACATCTACGGAATCACATCCAACCACATTGCAAACACCCGCAAATCCACCTAAGCGTTACTCACTTCTCACTGCACTTTGCATGATTATGGGCATCTGCATTGGTTCAGGCATTTATTTCAAAGCCGACAATGTGCTTGTTGCTACACATGGTAGTGTGCCATTAGGCGTTGCTATGTTCTGCATCGCTTCTGTCACCATTATTTTTGGTGGACTGAGCCTATCGCTTTATGCTGAGCGCGGCGATGCAGCAGGTGGTGTTATTGCCTATGCGAGAGACTTTCTTCCCTCTCCTATTGCACGTCTGTTTTCCTGGGCTTTCTCAATTATTTATTTGCCATCTATTGGTGCTATCCTCTGTTGGGTTGTTGGCGTATATGCTTGCATGACCTTTGGTTGGGGTAATGATTTCATCACCCAAGAACTTGTTGGCATCATTTTTATGGTGCTCTGCATAGGTTGGAATATGGCATGGCCACGTTTTTCTGGCTGGCTCCAAAACGCCTCAACCCTTCTCAAAGTAACACCGCTCATTGCCGTAGGCATTCTTGGCATTGTTTTTGGCAATCCTGCAGTGCTTCAGGGAGAAGGAAGCACTATCGCAGAGCAAGGAAGCAGTTTTGCTTGGCTTGCTGCTGCTGCCCCTATTGCCTTCTCTTTTGACGGCTGGTCCCCAGCAGCATCCATCGCCCCTGAACTGCGTAATTCTAAGCGCAATCTTCCTCTTGCGCTCACCGTAGCACCACTTCTTATACTCGTTCTTTATCTGGCATATTTTGTTGGTATCTCTGCTTTTCTCGGACCTCAACAGGTTATTGCTGCCGGCGATGAATCGCTTTCGTTAGTGTTTGTCCGGCTGTTTGGTAAACAGGCAGCCACCATTCCAAATGCAGTGGCTCTTGTCTCTGTTATGGGCTCTGCAAACGGCGTTTTGCTTGCCTTGTTGCGCATGCCCCACGCTCTTGCACTCAAAGATGACATTCCTTTTTCTCAGGCATTGCTTCGCTCTTCAGCTGCCCATGCTGCAACCTCTGGAAAGTCCATCTCTCTTGCAAGCAGCGCCGTAGCTCTCATTCTGTTGTTAGCTGCATCATTGCTTCACTGCATCACTCAGATGCTCAACCTTTTGCCAAACGGAGATGTTTCAGAAATAGCTGTTGCCTTCAATATGCTTGCGCTTATTCTGCTCTACATAAGAGCCTTTAGTTTTGGGCGCTCTGGAAGCGCAGGCGTTTTCCGTGGATGGATAGCGCCTGCGCTTGCAATACTTGGTTCGCTATTCGTTGGAGGGTCTTCACTTCTGCAGCCTGGCAGATGGCCCTTCATAGTGCTGTATTTTGTGATACTCGCAGCGCTATATCTCTGGCACAATCACGCGCGGAGCACGCGCGCATAATGCTATTGGATGCTTAAGCTCTTTAAGCTGTTCTCATAAAAAAGACTGACCGAGAATCTCGATGTTCTTGGCCAGTCTCAAAAGTTGAACAACAAACGAAGTGGTCTTACCACCTAGTAATTAATCGTAAGACTCTTCGGTGTCATACGAAGACAGCGGGTTGCCATAACCGCAGTGCGTACCACCGGAAATAGGAATGCAAGCACCGGTCACATAGCGGCTCTCAGGTCCGAGCAGAGCGGCGATAAAGTCACCGATATCGGAAGGATCTGCTACATAGCCCAGAGGCACGTCGCGAGCTTCGAGAGCATAGCTTTCCTCAACCGTAATACCGGTCAGGCGCTCCTTCTCGATAAGAGCATCGGTGGTCATCTTGCTCTTTACATAGAACGGGCAAACAGCGTTGATGCGCAGGCGCCTGGGGGCTGCTGCGATCTCACGTGCGACTGCCTCAACAAAGCCGCAAATGCCAAACTTGGCTGCGCTGTAGGCGCTCTCAAAGGCCACACCGCGCTGGCCAGAAGCGCTCGAAATGCAGCAGAAAGCTCCGTGCTCATTCATATGAGGAACGAGCTGCTGTACACAATTGAACATGCCGAAAAGATCGATCTCAACCAGGCGATGGAACTCTTCAAAGCTCGTCTGCATGAACGGAGCCTCGCTCCAAACACCTGCGCACAAAGCTACTGCATCGAGCTTGGTGCCCTCAGGAAAGCGCTCAATACCAGCCCGAACACTCTCAACAGAACTGACGTCTACTGCCACCGCGGGATCGTCAGCGTAATCCCAGCCGATAACGTCATAACCACGTGCTTTAAGTGATTCGTACGTTCCCTTTCCCATTCCGTTCAAATAACCAGTTACCAGTGCTGTCCGTGCCATAAAAATACCTCCCTAACAAAGAGCTGCATGACACCATGAGTTGTGTCATGCGGCCCACCTAACGGCAATTCTTTGTATCGTGCAGATTAGGACGGGGGCCACCCTGCCCAACCCATCAACGGTACGATGTGATGAAGTGTCTTAATCTTCCAGACCAAGCTCCTCACGCAGATAACGGCAGGATTCCATATGCGGCGTATGCGGATCCTCCCAATAAATTGAGTCATTAACTTCAAGATCAATACCGTTCTGGAAGTCTTTCTCCTCCAGAAGCTGAATCCAGTGAGCAAGCTTCTCCTTACCAAAGGTGCTTGAGCCCACTACCTCATGATGTGCATCAGAGTAGTGAATCCACTCGACCTTATCACCAAAGGTGTCAAAGTACTGCTCGAGTGTTTCTCCCTGTACTTCCATAGCGACAAGGTCAACGCACACACGCAGGTTAGGAGAGTCAACCTCGTCAAGCACATGCTTCACATCATCAATGGTGAGAACCAAATTGCTCTCGTAGGGCTGGAGCTGCTCAAGCGTAAGGAGAATATCTGCATCCTCAGCAAGATCTGCGATGCGACGGAAGGTCTCGACGAGACGCTTCATGGATTCTTCCTTGGGCTGATTGCGCGGGCCACAGCCAGAATTCAAGAAAACGCGCGGGCAATCGAGGACGTGAGCATCTTCCATTGCCATACGGAAATACTCAACGGTACGATCTGTCAAACGAGGCAGAGGATCGGAGAAATTGTACGGATACCCAAGGGTTTCCGGGGTATAGATAACGCACTTCTGATCGCGCGCTTCCATCTCTGCCTTCATGCGCTTGAGCTCAACTGCTGCCTCAGCTGCCGATGCATAGTCCGGACGATAGTAAAAAGGCTCAGCACCCCAGAGGTCTACCTTATGAATACCGCATTCCTGAAGGGAATCGAGGAAGTACTCGAAGGGGAAATGGACATAGGATGGGCCCATTACAGAAACGTCACGCATAGTAATTTTGGACACGATACAACACATCCTTTCTGATGATGTGCCGCGTCATCCGCACGGCAAATAGTTGGCAGCCTACGTATATCTGCGAAGCTTGCACCAATCAGTGGTGCATATCACACAATCTGAAACAGAACGTATGACGAAAATACGGACGGCCCCGCCTCTGACGGGGCCGTTGGAGAAGGAATGGCTTAGTAATCGAGCTGACGATAATAACGGCGGATATCCATCGGGTGACGGTTAATGTGCTCGATATGTGCGTCAATGCGCTCGGTTACCATGTGGGTGACGAGGTGGGACAGATAGCCACGATACTCGGAGCTAATGCCAGGAAGGTCATAGTCCTTGGAGTCGATGATCTCGTAGCGACCGCAAATCTTGGGAAGGAAGTTAGCTACACGCTCAGCGAGAGGACGCTCGGCGTCTTCGCCCATGAACAGGGTAACGTTGGTGTCGCGGTCAACAACCTCGAACATGCCGTGGAAGAACTCGGCAGCATGGATGGACTTGGTGCGGATCCAGTGCTGCTCCTCCCAGTAGCACATAGCATAGGAGTACGTGGAGCCCCACTGCTCGCCAGCAGCAACGAAGTAATGAATCGGATCGTCATGATGACGCTCAGCATATCCCTTTGCCCACTCGTCAGCCTGCTTCTGGACAGCTACGAGGTCCTTGGCATAGTACTCATCCATCTGAGCATAGAAGTCATCATACTGGGGGAACTGACCTGCGTTCTTCATGAAGCGATCGCCCACGATGAAGAACTTGAGCTGCTCGTTCTCAGGATAGCTAATGCAATAGGTGGAAGCCTCAGCGAGAGGAGAACCAGGAACGTCAATAAAGCCAATGACACGGCAACCGATCTCGTTGATGGTCTTCATTGCGGTGACCATCTCAGCGGTGTTGCCTGAAACGGAAGAGATAACGATGACGGTATCCTTCGTAATGCGCTTGTTGGGCATTACATTGTACTGACCGGCCTGCTCAACAATAACAGGAAGATCAGAGAACTCGCGGATGTGAGACTCTGCCTGAAGCGAAGAAGCCCATGTACCGCCAACGCCCATGTAGCAGATCTGGTCGTATCCCTGCTCGCAAATTTCGTCAACGATCTCCTCAATCTGCGGGCGCAGATCAATGCCACCCTGGAAGCCGGCAAGAAGCTTCTGCTCGTCAAACTTAATCATGTACGTTCCTTTCCTTCTCAACCGCATCTAACGTTTTGCAAGGATGTTTGATCACCTCTGCACAACGTACAAGTCAATAGTTAATATAGTCCAATTATTCGAAATTAGATTGAACAATCGCAGATGTTCATATTCGTCCGCAAGCGGTAGGTTACGCGGGTCGAGTGGTACGTGAATCATGACAGTTATTTAATGCCCTTAATAGCAAAATAATTGATAACAACAGAAAGATGATTTCATACCAATTTGTTAGATCGCTCTTTGATGTTGATGGAAGAAAGCAGGGCTTTGTGTATACTACAGGCCGGTCGAGTGAAACAAAGGGTTTTACAGTGCGTGTGGCGGCGCCATCGACCACAAAGGAGGAACGAGGTACGATGCGCATCTGCTAGACATTCTCACAGTACGTAATTCTTAGACGCTTTGGCATACATCCCGCCAGTAACTATTCGGTTCCTTCGGCTTCCGAAAACAGCGTCTCGTCTTTGGAGCATGTCATGCAGATTACCCTCTCCGACGTGGGATACACCTATCCCGATGCTGTCGAGCCTCTCTTTTCTCATGTCACCATTACATTTCCCCAAGGCTGGAGTGGCCTTTTGGGTGACAATGGCTGCGGCAAAACCACCTTAGCTCACATCGCCGTGGGACAACTCACACCACAAACCGGCAGCGTTTCTACCGGCCACTTCTGTGCTCTGTGCACACAAGAAACTGATACACCACCCGATGCACTTGTCGATTTTGCCCTCGACTATGGGCGTGAAGCGCGACATCTACGCACCATTTTTTGTCTTGACGATGACATGTTCTGGCGCTTTGACACGCTCTCTCATGGCGAGCGTAAAAAGATACAGATTGCCGTGGCTCTTTGGCAGAGACCTGATGTGCTTGTGCTCGACGAGCCAACTAACCATATAGACCACGAATCGCGCATGCAGCTCATACAGGCAATGCAAACATATCGAGGCATTGGAATCTTAGTAAGCCACGATCGTGAGCTTCTAGATGCTGTGGTAACTCGATGTGTCTCGTTTGAGGATGGAAAGATTATTGTGCGGCCAGGTGGATATACAGCCGCTCATACACAAGAAATGCTCGAACGTGAAACAACGCGCCGTGAAGCTTATACCGCACGCAAACAACTTGCCCGACTATCTGAAGAAAAAGACGCACGAGCACATGAAGCAGACCGCGCACAGGCCCGCCGATCAAAACGGCATATCGATCCTAAAGATCGCTCCGCGAAGGCAAAAATTGACCTCGCCATTTTTACTGGACAAGATGGCGCGCGAGGCAAGCTTTCCGCTCAGCTTGATGCCCGACTAACCGCTGCTCAAAACCGCGTAGAGCAAGCCCGCATTGCAAAACGCTATGACGGCGAATTGTGGTTTGAAATGCATCCGAGTGAACGAAAAACGCTCGTAACTATTGAACCGACCACTATTCCCTGTGGATCCGACACGTTGGCAATCCCTCAACTCTTTGTGGGCAATACCGACCATGTAGGAATTGCCGGTCCTAATGGTGCTGGGAAATCAACCTTACTCACGTATATACGTTCACTCATTGCAGATGACTTAACAGTCCTTACCATTCCTCAGGAAGTGGCTGCGGACAAACGCGCACAGATTGTGCATCAAACACAAACACTATCCCCCAGTAAGCGTGGACAGGTGCTCTCCATCGTGGCACAGCTTAACTCCCAGCCCAAACGCATTCTTGAAGGTGACCGTGTGAGCCCCGGTGAGCTTCGAAAACTCATGTTGGCACTCGGAATGTTGGAGGATCCCGATCTTATCATCATGGATGAGCCGACCAACCACCTTGATCTTCATTCAATCGAAGCGCTTGAACACATGCTCTCGTCGTACCCTGGCGCGCTTCTACTCGTAAGCCATGATCATGCCTTTTTGCATGCTTGTACATCGCGCACATGGATCGTAAAAGAAGGAAGGGTACATGAGGAGATGTAGAGCCGTCTTGACTGATTTATCCTGAGATATTTGGGGTTTCATGATAAGAAAACAGGCCAGAGAGCAAATGCCCTCTGGCCTGTACAATTCTGGTGGCGGGGAAGGGAATCGAACCCCTGACACGGGGATTTTCAGTCCCCTGCTCTACCAACTGAGCTACCCAGCCGAAGGCGCGTATTTCGCGCTCAATCAATATACCAAACATCAGAAATTGGTCAAGTGCTTTCTCATCTTTTTTTATGAGTCTCGGGCAGCAAGGCCATAAATTGAGTGCGCACAGAAGATCGATGCATGTCAGACCGATAATATCCAACACCGTGTTTGTCTGCCTTGAGAGAAACGTGCAGCTTTTATTCCGGACTCTTCAGTGCCGAAACCATATCCACCCGGTCCAAACTCTTGTTGCAAATGAGATTCACCACAAACGCAAACAGCAGTGAGAAAGCACACGAGATTACAAAGCTCACAGGATGAATTTCCACGGCAAAATACATAGAAGGCATTACCAGCACATACGTCAACATGTGTGAAAGGAATGCTCCCAAAGGAATACCAGCAAGCGTACCAATGAGCGTAAGAACGATTGTCTCTTTGTTCACATAGGTATGAACTTCTTTTCGTCTGAAACCCAACACCTTAATGGTTGCAAGTTCACGCTCACGCTCAGAAATATTGGTTGTTGCTAAGGTAAAGAGGACTACAAACGAGAGGCCAGCAGCCAAAATAACCAGCAACACAACAACGTAATTGATAAGCATGAAGTTAGATTCGAAATCGCGAACTGAGCGCTCAACGCCTGTTACTTGTCGCACTAAGGAATTGTGCTCAAGCTCATCAGTAAACGCAATCTGTTCAGCCGAGTCCCCCGAAAGGTGAGCAAGCAGCGCATTTGACTCCCCTGTTACACCAAAGAGCTGCTCGTAGGTTGGCTGAGTCATATAGACAACATTGCCCAAATAGTTGACGACAATGCCATCGACGGGTGCCGTTGCCTCGCGCAGAGCAGAATCTTGCATCTGCACCTCATCGCCAACTGAAAAGTTCAGAACATCACTCGCATTATTGGTGACAAGCACTCCATCATCATCTGTTCCTGCAATTCCATCAGGACCAAGCGTTGCTTGAACAATGTCTACTGAGTTTCCATTCATATCCCTCAGCTCAATATAATCATCAAGCTCAAATCCATCAGGGATAACCATGAGCTGAACAGTCTCTTTTCTCCCCTCATATTCGAGTGTCAAACTATCGGTAATAACAGGTATATAGTTCGAAACTTCTGTATCCTCAGTAAACTGTTCAGCCAGCTCAGGCAGATCGTCTGCTTGGTTAGCAACTGCCATAAGATCGTAGTCATATACACCCAAGCGACTTGCATCACCATATTGGTTGGGCGACAGAGCATTCACCGAGTCTGAAATTGCAAAACCAACAATCATAAGTGCCGTGCATCCAGCAACTCCAAATACCGTCATCGCGAAACGCCGTTTATAACGGAGAAGATTTCGCGCGGTCACTTTGTTCAAGAACGACAAGCGCTTCCACAGCGGACGAATACGCTCGAGCAATATATGTGACCCGGCCTTTGGAGCTTTTGGCCGCATGAGAGATGCCGGCTGCTCAGCAAGCTCACTTCTGCACGTAATAACCGTTGCGACCGGCAGTGCAACAGCAAACATACCTATTGCCAGTATGCACAGTGGCACATCAAAGAAAAGCGAGAAAGTAGGCAGGGTATACATGACCGCAAATACCGTGGAGAGAAACGATGGCAGAGCCACAAATCCCAACACAGCTCCAACAGCCCCGCCCACAAGGCTTGCCCCGAGCATATAGATAATGTACTTACTCATGACAACACGGCGAGAATAACCAAGCGCCTTATACAAGCCGATAAGAACGCGATCTTCCTCCACCATGCGGGATGCTGTTGTAAGCGAAACGAGAATGGCAACTGTAAGAAAAATAGCCGGGAAAACCGTGCCAATAACTTCAATAGAGCCCGCATCGGAATCTATGCTTGCATAGCTTGAAATTGCACCTCGATCTTGCACGTACCACGTTGCTTTTTCAATGTCATCAATTTCTGCTCTTGCCTCTTCTATTTTCTCAAGTGCTTCTCGTTTACTTTGCTCGAACTCGGCAACCTGATCATCCAGCTCTGCCTGACCTTCGGCTGCCTCTTGCGCTCCCTCGTCAAGCTCCGCTTCGCCATTCTCAATAAGAGGCCACGCAGCGTCTATTTCTGCCTGTGCCGCTTCTAAGGTCGCTTGTTTTGTACTGATCTGCGCACGACCTTGTGCAACACCTTTTCTGCCTTTGGCAATCATCTCAAGACCGGACTGCCATTCATTCAATTTCTTTTCCCGGGTCTGCATTTCTTTAAGAGCAGCCGTAAGTTGTGCTTCAGTAGCATCGAGTGTTTCTTCCTGAGAAGTAAGATAGCTTGCAGCGTCTTTGAGCGATTGCTCCCCCTGATCAATCGCATCTTGTAGCTTGCTTTGTTGCATGCGCAGATTCTCAAGTGTCTTCTTGGTCTCTGTGAGTTGATTCTTCGCTGCTTCAAGCTGCTCTAGCTGTTCATCTGTCGGATTCTCTATTGTCTCTAAGCGAGCAATCTCTTCTTCTAAAGCATCAATCTCTTGTTCGGTATTTGAAATCGGCTCTTGCAGAGCAGAAAGCTTTCCTGCAAGCTCTTCGCGCTGTGCCGGCCATGCAGCTGCCTGTTGTTCGTATTTCTCTCGTGCTTGTGCGAGCTGTTCGCGCGCAGACAGAAGCGCGGCCAAACCATCCTCTGCCTGTTTTTGAGCACTTGCCAATTCTTCTCTCGCAGCATCAAGCTCAGCTTGACCACCTGGAAGCTGCGATGCAGCACTATCAAGCTGTGCAGAGAGATCGTCTAAGTCCGAACGCGCACTTTCGAGCTGTTTTGCTCCATCATCAAGCTCTTGCTGTGCTGCCACCAGGTTTTCACGCTGCACGCGCAGCTCTTCTCGTCCTTCTTCTATCTGTGCAAGAGCATCGTTTATCTGCTCTTGTGCGTCATCAATCTGATCTTGTGCATCTTCAAGCTGCTCGTACAGCTCGCGCTCCGCCTCGTCTACCTGGCTCTGAGCATCAGCTTTTATTGCAAGAGTTCGAGCTTCTTCTCGCTCAGTTTTAATTGCTTCAGCTTCTTTTGTAACTGCTGCGACCTTATCTTCATACGCCTGAGAAAAACCCAACAGCTCGGAAGCGCCTTCCACCTGCAAATACACGATTGAATACACATCTGCAACAGAAGGATCGACTGCTTCCGGGGTGACAAAAAACGAATACTTAGGACCCGTTGCACGGAATGAAGATGTCCCCTGTTTTGCGTTAACACTTAAAGGATCTAACACCACACCAACGATGATGTATTCCTGTTGAATAAATTGCTCTGACGTTTGTTCAGAATCAACCGAAATGTCTTCATCAAAAGAAATGTCGTCTGTATTTGTATCTGAAGAATCATCTTCAGATACATCATCACTCTCAGAAGAACTGGTATCGGCAGAGAAGGTAATTCGATCCCCAATAGAAAGGCCCGTATCATCTAAAAATTCAGGAGTAACTGCAACTTCGTTACCCGATTGTGGCAAACGCCCCTCTTCAAGATAAGGCTCATTCATACCACCATCCGACCACACGCGTACACTAACCGCAGCATTTACCCCATCAACGGTTGTATAGGCAGTCTCTGTCCACGAGCCCTCCGCTGCCAAAACGTCTGGTATTTGCGCAAGGGCATCCACGTCGTCCTGCGTCAGACCAAGCGTAGACTGCACGCTCACATCATATAGTTGTTGCTCATCGAAGAACTGATCAGCAGAAAGCCTGAGATTCTCGCAAGCCGCACGTATACCGACAAACATCGTTACGCCCAACATGCAAATTGCAGCCACAAGGATAAAACGACCGCGGCTATGCCACAGTGTCCGCAACACGTCCTTTGTGAATGCACTTCTCACGTTGCTACCATTCAATCTCTGCTATCGGTGTTGGATTTGCGTTAGTTTCCATGCTGGTAACGCGCCCGCTCTTAAACCGAATCAGGCGATCCGCCATAGGAGCAAGCGCTGAATTATGGGTGATAAGAACAACCGTTATGCCATCTTTTCGGCAGGTATCTTGAAGCAGCTGGAGTATCTGTTTGCCCGTTTTATAATCAAGCGCTCCTGTTGGCTCATCGCAGAGTAGAGTATCG
>URWR01000009.1 GCA_900551595.1 uncultured Coriobacteriaceae bacterium | reverse complement strand
AGGCATGGGTCGTGCGGCAATGCACGTTATACGTGAGCCGCGGGGAGCATCTTCATTTACGGGTGCTGTAAGAAAACTGTCTGGATCGTCCAGGGGACGAAACTCCAACAGATCGCCCTTGCCTACAGGCTCATCCAAACTGACATATATTTCTGCCCGGGTTAAGGTGCGATTGCGCTCACGCCCACCTTGAGAGCCTCGCGAGCGCTTCTTCACATCGGGCAATTTTCGAGAACCTATTACGGTTCCAACCAATTGTCCACGATTATTAGAGCGCCCATAGCTCATGAGTTCATTGCCGGACCTACCCCATAAATAGGCATCGGTAAAGTCACGATTAAACGAACGTGCAAGTTTGCGATGACGGATCTCATGCGCGTTTTTATCAGTAACCTGATTGGCGTAGTCATCAAACGCATCCCGATATGCGGAAACAACTGAGAGGACATAATCGGGCGATTTCATACGTCCCTCAATTTTGAGAGAGCCAACTCGTGCCTCTACAAGTTCTTTGGTGTCATCAATTGTGCAGGCATCTTTAGGACACAGTGCTCGACCATTACCGGCAGGAGACAACACCTCACCAGTAGAGCAATCGATAAGCTCATAAGGCAAACGACATGGCTGAGCACAAAGTCCTCTGTTGGCTGAACGACCACCATTTAAGCTCGAGAACAAACAAAGGCCCGAATAGCAAAAGCAAAGCGCTCCATGACCAAAAACTTCAACCTCAATACCAGTTGCAGCAATTGCTTTGATCTCAGGAAGAGAAAGCTCGCGCGATAACGTTACGCGCTTAACACCCATTTTTTCTGAGCACCACAGAGAACCGCGCACGTCATGCACGTTTGCTTGTGTCGATACGTGCACCTCAACTTCTGGCCATCTGCAATGCAGCTCGGCCATAAGGCCCCAGTCTTGGACGATTATTGCGTCGGCTCCAAGCGTCCACACATCACGAACGAGACGGAGCGCCTGCTCCATCTCGTCTTCGCGAATAACAACATTGAGCGTAAGGTACACGCGAGCGCCCGCAAGATGCGCTATCCGACAAGCTTCGGCAAAGGCATCTTTATCGAAGTTCTCTGCACTTCTACGTGCGTTAAAGCTATCACCAAGAGCACAATAGATAGCATCTGCCCCGCCTGCAATTGCTGCACGAAATGCCGCAGGGGATCCTGCGGGTGCTAACAGCTCGGGCAGATGCATATTCTCTTTTTTTGCTCCACACAAATCTACTTTGGGCATATGCCCATAAACTCCCTACACCAACCGTGCCCAACGACGCTTACCAGACTGAATAGTGGTACCCGCCGAGAAAAGCGAAGGATCTACGTTGTAGGCTTTAGCAGCAACAGCCTCACCGTTTATCTTCACGCCGCCGCCATCAACTAAACGGCGTGCCTCACCAGCAGACTTTGCAATGCCTACCTCAACAAGCAAGCGTCCCAGGTAAACTTTTCCTTCATCGTTTACCTCAACAACAGAAAGCGGAAACTCAGGAATATCCTCAGGAACCTCAGAGCGCTTGAACTGAGCATCAAAGGCAGCCATAGCAGCTTCGCCGGCGCCGGCGCCGTGGTAGAGGTCCACAATATTCACGCCCAGCTCACGCTTGAGTTGATACGGATCGGCAGTTCCATCGGCAAAAGCAGCATCGATGGCGTCGATCTTCTCAATCGGAGCGGTGGAGCACAGACGCCAATACAGCGGCACCAGTTCGTCGGTAATAGACATAACCTTGCCAAACATATCTGCCGGCTCGTCTGTAAGACCAATATAGTTACCGTAGCTCTTAGACATCTTCTTATGGCCATCGGTACCCACCAAGAGCGGCATGGTAAGTGCTACCTGAGGCTCCATGTCCATCGCGCGCATGAGATCACGACCGGCGAGCAAGTTAAAGATCTGGTCGTTGCCACCCATCTCAAGGTCAGCCTTCACAACCACCGAGTCATACGCCTGCAGCACCGGGTAGATAAATTCGTGCAAGGCGATAGATTTACCCTCGGTGTAGCGGTTGTGGAAGTCCTCGCGCTCAAGAATACGAGCCACGTTGAACTGGCTCATAAGTTTGAGCATCTCAGCAAGATTGAGGCCCTTCAGCCAATCGCCATTGTGAACAATCGTGGTGCGCTCTGGATCGAGCACTTTCATGGCCTGCTCAACATAGGTCTTGGCGTTAGCCTCCACCTGCTCTTCAGTAAGCGGCGGACGAGTAGAGTCACGCCCTGACGGATCGCCAATGAGCGCCGTGCCGTTACCAATGATGAGTGTGACGTTATGTCCCAAATCTTGGAATTGACGCATCTTACGCAAGGGAACGGCATGACCAAGATGCAAATCGGGTGAGGTCGGATCTACGCCAAGCTTGATATTAAGCGGCGTACCTTTTTCGAGCTTCTTTTTAAGCTCATCAAGCGGCACAATCTGCATCGTACCCGACGTAATAACCTTGAGCTGTTCCTCAACTGGCAGCAATGCTCTGTCCTCCGTGTATTCAGTGTCATTGTGAAAGTGTGAGGATTGGTACTCCTCACATGCAAGCCTATAGAATAGCGCAGAATAGCTCTTCTTCGCAGTGGCTACTCCTCTTATAGCACGCTATTTTTCACTTTTTGTGCCATATTTTGTTCGGTATTGCTCTTCAATATATTGTGCACTTGAGGGTACCGTCGCCTTATCGTCCACTCGTACTGAAGAAATTTCTACGTACCGTTTGTTCTGCACATCAAGCCAAGGATCAAGTAAAAGTCCTGCCAAAGCACACAAGGCGCCATTTTCAAGCACATGCGGTGCAATAGAAGCAAAACTCCCCTCAACCTCTTCCAACACAGAGAAGAGCCATGAGCAATAGGCATCCGCCAGATCGCGCCGCATCAAAAAGAGGTTGGTATGATGCCCATGCGTGATGCGAAGACTTCTGACAAAAGGCTCTTCATATTCTGGACAGATTTCTGACAAAACATCACGAATAACGGTAATGAGCAACTCGTCATATTCACGTGCAAATTGTGTTGCTGTTGTCACGACAAAATAGTTAGTCTCCGATGGCACCACAATTCCATACGTTGCAACGCGATGCATCAAGAAATCTTTGTGTGCAACACGCTTTTTCCTATTAAGGCGATAGTTTGAAGCAAGGTAGCGTCCATTGCAGGCAAACCCCAAAACATCAGCATTAAGATTTTTCCATGCCCAATATAGTGCACAAAGATCTCCATAAGCCGAAAAACGCTCAGAGATGTTAGCTCCACTATCATCGCGTTTCCAATTTGAAGGTACGGCTTCGTCAGACTGGCATAAAGCAGCACCAGAAAGTACCGGTACAAATTCCTCGCCATCTGGCACCCATGCTGGTTCGTGCGCGGCGACAACCACTTTAAGGTTTTCTTTTGTGTCCACCTTGCCTCCTCAGCGCATCAACTTTAGTGTTAAACCCTATTACACACATTCAGACAAATGAATGCGTTTTAGAATATACGTGACTTTTGCCAATAATTCTTTCCTACGTCTGGTTAACCCCCATAATGATGGGCGACCAAAAAAGGAGGAACAATGGGTGTTCGCACCAGACGCGCGCGTAAGCACTCCAAGACTCACTTTATAGGCTTTGGCGCCGCCGGTATTTTGGGATTTTTAGCTCTTCTCGGCATCGCCTTGGCAGTGTCGCTTGGAACGCTTGTAGATTCTTGGCTTGAAGACCTTCCGGACTATACTTCGGCAGACGCATATCTCGTAGCCGAACCAACTCAGGTCTACGATGCCGATGGCAATCTTATTGCTGAGTTCTATCTACAAAATCGCCGCAGCGTTACAGAAGATGAAGTATCTCCCTATGTTCTTGAGGGAACCGTCGCTGTTGAGGACGAGCGTTTCTATCAACACAACGGTGTAGACCCTCAAGGCGTTATTCGCGCTGCCGTTGGCCAGCTTTTTGGTGGCTCTGAAGGCGCATCTACCATTACTCAGCAGCTTGTAAGAAACACAGTTCTTTCTGACGAACAGTTCGAGATCTCTCTCAAACGTAAAGTTCGTGAGGCTTACATTGCTATTCAAATGGAGAAGATGTACACCAAAGATCAAATCTTGATGATGTATCTCAACACCATTTACTACGGCAATGGTGCCTATGGCATTGAAGCAGCATCTATCACCTACTTCAATAAGCACGCCAGCGAGCTCACCCTTAATGAAGCTGCCACACTTATTGGTATTCCAAACTCACCAAGCTATTACGATCCTACCGTCAATATGGATGCTTGTAAGAGCCGTCGTGATCTTGTTTTGCGGCGCATGCTGAGCAACGGCGTTATCACGCAGGAAGAGTACGACCAAACGGTCGGAACAGATATCACGCTCAATCTTGGCAACTCGGTTATGGATGAGAATGGCACCTATCCATACTTCACTGCCTATATCAAAGAGCTGCTTCAGCAAGACTTTGACTCTGACACTATCTTCCAGGGTGGTTTGCAGGTATACACCACGCTTGACCCTGCAAGTCAACAAGCCGCAGAGGAAGCAGTACAGGAAACGCTTAACGATATTGGCGATGATTCACTCGAGGCTGCCCTTGTTGCCATCGACCCTGATACGGGTTACGTAAAGGCCATGATCGGTGGACGTGACTTCAATGCCAACCAGTTCAACCTTGCAACACAAGCTCGTAGGCAGGCTGGTTCAAGCTTTAAAGCCTTCACGCTTGCTGCGGCCATAGGTGATGGCATGAACCCGCAGATTTATCTCAACTGCAACTCACCTATTCAGGCCTCTTCAACATGGCGCGTACAAAACTATGCGAATACAAGTTATGGCACCATCACACTCGCACGCGCGACTGAGTACTCTTCTAACACAGGCTATGCTCAAGTAGCCCAAGCGATTGGCGCACAAAAGATCGTTGATACCGCTAAAGCTATGGGTATTGATGAGGACTTACCCGCCTACGAGTCACTCACTCTCGGCGTTATTGGTATTCCTCCCATTCAGATGGCAGAAGCCTATGCCACCCTTGCTTCCGGTGGTGTGCACCACGATGCGGTAGCCATTACAAAGATTGAAGACCGCAATGGCAATACCGTATACGAGCATCAAGATAATCCAACTCAAGCACTAACAGCTGAGGTTGCGCATGCAACCACCGAGGTGCTTTCTGGTGTTGTCAACCACTCAGGTGGTACCGCAACGGCTGTACTTAACTACACCAATGGAGTCGACCAGCCCATTGCAGGCAAAACAGGAACGACTGAAAATGCCCGTGACCTTTGGTTCTGCGGCTATACACCACAAATCTCTGTAGCTGTATGGGTTGGTTACCGCGAAGAAGCACCTATCTATGTCTACGGCTCTGAAGGCCATCCTTCCAACACAGCCTGCCCCATTTTCGGTCGATACCTTGCAAAGACGCTTGCAGGTACACCTCGTGAGGAATTCCCCGAGGCAGCTGATCCTGAATACAAGCCGAATAGCTCTTGGACCTTCTCTGCTACAAAGAGCCAGAGTGAAATAGAAGAGGATCGTAAGGCAGAAGAAGAGAAGGATAAGAAAGAAGAAGAAAAGAAAGAGGAAACAAAGAAAGATCAAAACTCCTCTTCTTCAGATAACTCTCAGAGCACCGAGACGCCTGAGACTCCTTCTACAGGCGATGGTGGATCCACTGGAGAGACTCCTTCAAATCCTGGACAAGGCGGTGATACTTCAGACGGAGGCGAAACTGGAAGCACTACTCCTCCTGCGCAATCCGGTACTGGTATAGCTGCGTTTTTGGGACTCTGGTATAACTCGCCACTCACACTTCCGTGGCTTCTTTGATTGAGAGCTACTCAAACCGAACGCATAAAAGGGTTGGAACAAACAAGTTCCAACCCTTTTTCATGAAGGTTCTTATTGCCACAACTGCTAGCTTAGCTATGAAGTGTTGCGCTTATTCCTGTATGCACATCAAGCGTTGCGTAAATTGTTTATGAGAGACGCAAATACGTGGGCTTTCTCTGCTGAATCGGTAACAACGAGAACAGTATCGTTCCCTGCAATAGTTCCCACTACTTCAGACAAATCTGCCGCATCAATTGCAGCGGCAATACCAGGAGCTGTACCAGGCTGAGCTTTCACAAGCACCAAGTTGTCAGCACAATTCACATGCTGCACAAGCTCCGAAACCATACGCTGCATATGTAAGTCCTCAGCGAGCACATATACGCCCTCTGGAAGCTTTCTCAAACCCATATCTGCAATATCACGAGAAACCGTTGCTTGTGTACAAGCAAATCCTTCTGCCTCAAGTTCTTCTACTAATGCATGCTGAGTCTTAATCGACTTTCCACGCACAATCTCACGAATTGCATCCTGGCGACTATTCCGCCTTTTAACCATTGGTACCGCCCCCGTTCGGACGACGTTTCTGTAATACGTATGCCGGGTTCGGCGATACATACTAATAGTTGCATAATTGGTCCTGAATTTAATGATTAAATCGGCCCAATAGGTTTCAATTTCATTTCAACGAATAAACTATAGGTAAATTCCCAATTTTTAGCTATACAAATACCCATTGATACGGGACAACGCCATATTGTCCACCAAGGCCAACCCGTATAAAAGTAACTAAAAGCCAACAAGCAACCATACCTAAAGCATATGCCTGACGGAGATCTTTATTTTCAATTCGAGTAAGCGCCCAGGGAAGTTGCAAGATTAACAAGGGAAGAAAATACCGAGCAACGCGATCGACAATTGCAGGAAGAAAGAAGCCTGACAATAACAGCGAAACACCTAGTGCCTGACAAACCCCTAAACAACATGTCCAGAAATCCCATGTTTTATCATGCCATCTCGCCCAGCATACAAAGAGAAGCATGACAAGCGCTGTAAGTATTGAATCGATATGAGGGTCCGCAGATGCATAACCACCTGCTCCAGCTACGAGATAGCGACCAAAGCGCTCACCAGCCACTGTCGGCAGCAACCACGCTCCACACACCGAAAGACCTACCGTACTTATCAGCGTTACTGCCACCATACGTTTGCTGTGAGTGGCAGATAGAAAAGTGGATAAACCGCCAGCCACAGCAATGCGCTTGCATGGAAGCTTGCGCCAACCACTACCCACAGTGCATATCGAATAAAGCACTGGATCTTATCCATACCTCTGTCGTTTTTGATCCATATAAACGCGTTAAGAACACAGGCAATTGCCATCCATTGTCTTACGATATTTAACGACTCAAGATACAAGCCTGCTACTAAAAAAAGCGCCACTGACAGCGTGGGGTCTGGAGATAGCTTTTGGCATGCCCGTAGAACAAGGCCAATAATAAAAGCAGACGTTACCACAAAGAGCCACTGAGCATTTTGCGTGAAGAGTCCCAATACCCTAATAAGAAGGACAAAACCTATATCCATCCCTTCAGAGATGGATCCGCCTGAAGTATAGATATCAAAGAGCTCCTCATAGCCTTGATAACGTGAGTAATCCACTCCTATGTCATGGCGTAAGGCTGCAGGAATAAAGAGCACGAGAAAAGCAAGGAGCCATAAGCAGCGCCGCACAGACAGCTTGTCGGTTGTAGTTGCACCCTTTGTGAGAAGCACTGCACTCAAGCCAAGGGCAAGATATACCATCAAAGTCGCTTATCCTCCCCTGCGCACATTCGCCGAATATGCCAAACAGCCAACCCACCTAAGACCCCAATACCTGTACCAACAAGAATCGTTGAAGCAAGTCTGTCCATAAGCACACCAGTTGCCCTATGCTCCAATTCATTGCTTGGAACCACATCGCAAAGCACGTAAGACTCCAAGTTGGTATTGTGGTCTTCAACTGCTTGAGCAAGATTGTCTTTTGCTTCTTCTATGCGAGCTAGCGCATCCGTTTGTTCTTGTGCAGAAGCAATGAGTACTAGGTCTGAATCTCCCAGCCATACGACATTCCATATTGATGGCGTTGTGCCTGTAGATACAAGAGCTGGAATCATGGCAGATGTCGCCACATCTCGCGCAACTTCACGAGCAGAAACCAAGTGAGCATCTGATTTTTGCTCAACCTCTACATAACACACCTCAATGACGGATCCAGGCATAAGAGGCAGTCCCAAGCTCTTCAGGCCGATAATCAACCCGATTATTAGCCCGAGTAAGCCACCGATTACCGCTGGAAGAAGGCGCAGATATTTTGAAAACCAAGCCATGGCTTCTCTGCCCAGCGTTATTTCTCGCTACTTGCATCGAGCCACTTTTTACGGCTCGCAAAATTCCAGATCATAACAATACAGGTTGCAAACACTTTTACCGCTACATAGTAAGGTCCGCCATCATAGTTGACGCCCATATCCTCAAGCACCAGCTCGCCGCCCCACATGACAAACTCATTCAGAGCAAAGCCAACAATTGAAAGTACGAGAAAGATGGCAAACTCACGAGCTTTTGAAAGATCCTCTCGATGCGTAAATACAAAACGCATTGACGCGAGGTAGTTGAAAATCAGCGACACAATAAATGAGATGGCCGCAGCTATGATTGGATCAATACCAAAACATTCATGAAGAAAAACGAGTACACCAAAATCGATAATGGTTGCTATGACTCCAACAACCCCAAATTTAAGAAACTGTTCGATAAGCTTGCCCATACACACCTCTCCTGCACACCGCATAGGTGCCATTTGAAAGTTCTTAGCTACGTAATTATGTCTTTATCGATAACACGATAACCTGTTATTGCTCCGCATGCCGACCTGCAGCACGCCCACATGGAAAGAACGCTATTCTTTTCTTTATATAAGCATTCGTATATATAACCGTTGTCTTGCATGAGGTATCGAGACAGCATCGATCGAAGGGGTCAAACTATGCCACAATCCGAAAGACCACGCCAAGAGCGCAGGCCACGTCAGGCACGCTCTTCTCGGCAGGGCTCAGGACAAGGACGTCGACCCTCACGCCAGGGATCAGGCCGTCAGCACCAGCAACAAGGCAGAAGGCTCAGAGGACGGCACGACACTGGGTATTCGCTGCAATCACATAACATCAACTTCCGCGACGGTCGGTCTTTGCCCGACAGGCGTTTGCTGCTTCTAGGCGGAATAGCGATTGTTATTGTCATCCTTCTGCTTGTGCTCGTTTCTAGCTGCATACGCGGTTGCACTAGTAATAAAGACGAGACCGTCGATGTTGATCAATCAAACGCACGTGTGGCCTCCGGCATTTCCGATACGCTTACAAACGAGCTTGACTCCGCTCTTTCCGATGCTGATAAGCTCGAGGAAATTGCTAAGAATGCCGATAAGTACTCGAATGAATCCATTGTTCAGCTAGCCCTGAGAGAGCCTGAGGCTATCGATTTTGTTTCGAAGGTACCAACAGCCGAAAAGACCTCTCAGTCCTACACCGATACGGTTACTCAAGGCACAGTCCCAGAGCTTTACGACTGGGATGAGCGTTGGGGATTTGTTGACTATGCAGGACTCCCTCTCGGAGTATCAGGCTCGGGTCCTACCTGTATGTCTATGGCATATATGGGACTCACAGGATCTAACGACCGCTCACCAGCAGATATGGCCTCCCTTGCCGCTGATGGAGGCTATGCCTCTGGAGATGCCTACACAACTGCAGAGTTCTTCAGCTCAGAAGCTGCTGGCATAGGTCTGTATTGTGAAACGCCAGAGGTTAGTGCTGGAGAAATTGTTGCATCGCTCCAGAATGCTCACCCCGTCATTTGCCTTGTTCGCGCAGACACACTTACGGAAGATTCACACTATGTCATTTGTGTCAGCCTCAATGAAGATCAAACGGTAAATGTCTACGACCCCACCTCAAGCGAGGTTGCAAAACGCCCTTGGTCGGCAGCAACTATCTCTTCGTATAGCGAGCAGATTTTTGTTCTTCATCTTGCAGACAACACTAATACAGATCAAAACACAGACGATGAAAACTCAACCGATAACTCTTCAAGTTCAAATACGGAAGATTCTTCCAGCTCAAATTCTGGAACTTCTTCCAACTCAAACTCTGGAGAAACAAACACTGAGGAATAAGTAGACTCTGTGGGACTTTGCTTGAATTTGACAGGGCCGACTGAGAGCGATCGTCTGTCGTATACATAAGCATTTCCTCAGTTCAATGCGCTCACAAAAAAATGCCCCTGACTCCGAGTTAGTCAGGGGCATTAACGTAACGAATGTATGTTGTTAAAACTACATTCGCTTACTGCTCGACAATATCCTTAGGAAAGAATAGCCTCGGAAGCCTCGCGAAGCTTATCGCGAACCGCCTCAGATTCTTCGCGTGTGGCACCCTTTGAGAAGAGATATGCCTTCACCTTAGGCTCCGTACCAGAGGGACGGAAGATAACTTTATTATCATCCTCCAAACGGAACTCGATAACGTTAGCGGAAGGAAGTGTCTGCGGAGCCTCCTTCTGCAAACCAGAAACGCGTGGCATCTCGGCGCCAGCAGCATAATCGGTCATACCAACAACCTTATAGCCTGCGATTTCTGCCGGAGGATTTTGACGCAGATCGGTCATGATCTGAGCCATCTTCTCTGCACCTGCGGCACCAGGGAAGGAAGCATTGACGGTGCCATTGAGGTAGTAGCCATATTTCTTGTAAAGTGCATCCATTGCCTCATAAAGGTCCATGCCAAGCTCTGCATAATGTGAAGCCATCTCTACGCAAAGCATTGTGGCGACAATAGCATCTTTATCGCGCGCATGCGTACCAACCAGGTAACCATAGGACTCTTCGAAGCCCATGAGGAAACGATCCTCTTCGCCCTCATCTTTGAGCTGATCAATCTGGTCGCCAATATACTTAAAGCCTGTAAGCACACGACGCATCTCGAAGCCATGATCACGGGCAAGTGCATCCGGCATCGCGGAGGAAACAATCGTGGATACTGCAACTTTACGAGAAACGTCTTCACCACGGTCAGCCGCCATAGAGGCAAGCCAATCCATAAGCAGCACGCCCATTTCGTTGCCCGAGAGCAATACATAGTCGCCGTCGTGAGGAATAGCGGTACCCATACGGTCGGCATCCGGATCGGTAGCAACTACCAAATTAGGCTTAACCTTCTCTGCAAGCTGCAGCGCCAAATCGAGAGCCTCACGAAACTCAGGGTTGGGATAGGTGCACGTGGGGAAATCGCCGTTCGGCTCGGCCTGCTCTGGGACAACCGTTACATTCTCAACGCCAATCTCTTTCAGGATACGGGTTACAAGCTCCATACCTGTTCCGTTAAGCGGCGTATAAACGACGGAGTAGTCATCAGAGGCTTTAAAACCAGGAACCGAAACCTTTTTGATGTTCTCAATAAAGCTATCGAGAACTTCCTCGGGCGTCCACTCGATAAGTCCCTTTTCGATTCCCTCGTCAAAATCCATGCAAGCAACTGCAAACGGATCGGCCTGAGCAATGTTGGCAGAAATCTCAGCTGCCGCCTCATCTGTAATTTGACCGCCGTTGTCGTTGTAGACCTTATAGCCATTGTAGATGGCAGGATTGTGCGACGCAGTAAGAACAATGCCCGCAGACGTATGCAGATAGCGCACGGCAAAAGACAGCGTAGGAACCGGCTCAATACGTGGATAAACATATACATGAATGCCATTGGCCGCTAAAACACCGGCTGCTACACGCTGGAAATCTTCACCTTTGTTTCTTGAGTCACGCGCCAGAGCAATCGTAGGATTCTCATAATGTGCATTGAGATAGTCTGCAACACCCTGAGTTGCCTGCGCCACCACATACACATTCATGCGGTTTGTACCAACGCCAAGCGTACCACGAAGACCTGCTGTACCAAATGCAAGGTCACGATAAAAAGCGTCGACAAGACCATCCTCATCCTGAGCAGCTACGAGCGCCTCAAGCTCCTCTTTAAGATCAGGGTCTGTCACATTAGCACGCCACAGTTCTACTCTTTCTTCAATAGTCTTGTCCATTTGACATCCTCTTTGTCGTATCCTTCGACTTTGGTGCACGATGTCACAGGCG
Organism: uncultured Coriobacteriaceae bacterium; assembly: GCA_900551595.1. Lineage (GTDB taxonomy): Bacteria > Actinomycetota > Coriobacteriia > Coriobacteriales > Atopobiaceae > Coprovicinus > Coprovicinus avistercoris. The sequence continues at coordinate 9,610 of URWR01000009.1, read as the reverse complement.
TGCTTCATAGAACCAACCTGAACACCAAGCACAATCCCAACTAGACCACATGGTATCGCTCACGTGCCATTTATGCGTCGGGCATGGGTAAACGCGCTCTGTTTTCGGCGAGAAGAAGGACGTGAGCACATGTGCAGACACTTTATGAAGATACAATCATTACATTTATTATTTATCTCTCTAATAACAACCATTTTTTATCGATAAGAGCGGCGCAAAACCCCTCATGAAGAAAGGCAGACGATGGAGTTTGTAGCTACCTGCCCCAAGGGCCTTGAGAGACTGCTTTCTGCAGAACTTGCATCTCTTGGTCTTACCCAAGTACGCGCTCTCACCGGACAGGTAACCTTTTCAGGCAGCATCAAAGATGGATACCGCGCTTGTCTTTGGTCAAGAATTGCCTCACGCATTATCTGCATTTTTGAGCGCATTGATGCTACTGATTCTGATGAACTCTATGAAGGTGTTGCTCATATCGCATGGGAGCATCATATTCCGCGCGGCAAAAGCATCGCCGTAGATGCTCATGGCACAAACGAGAATCTGAGAAATACACAGTTCATAGCTTTACGCACCAAAGACGGTATCGCAGATCGTATGCTTTCGCGTGCAGGCATTCGCATCGCCACAGATCCCACTCATCCAGATCTGCGTATTGCTTGTCGTATTCACGAGCAGCGCGCTGCTATTGGTATCGACCTTTCAGGAGACGCGCTGTTCCGTCGTGGATGGGAGCTTTCCCACAAAAACAATACTCGTCTTCCCCAGCTCAGAGCCGACTATGCCGCTGCCCTTCTGGCTTATGGGCAGTGGTTTCGAAACTGTAGGCATGAAGATCCTTCACTTATTGTTGGCTGTGCCGGAGCTGGCTCCCTTGTCATCGAAGGTATTTCTCAAGCACTCGATCGTGCTCCTGGACTTCTCCGCCCCCATTGGGGATTTGATGCCTGGGCAAATCACGATGCAAGCGCTTGGGATGCACTCTATGCAGAAGCGCAAAGCCGATCTGAGCAACAAGCAGCACGCAATGTACATGTCATAGCATGTGATTCTCGTCGTGGATGGGAATCTGCCATCAGAAGCGCTCTGAGAAGCGCAGGAATTGCTGTCGAGCCCATCTTGCTGTCTACAAATGACACGTCTTCGTTACAAGATGCAATTGCTCAGCTTCCCTCTACCCCGCTGGCACTTATCGATGCCACGCTTGCTGAACCCGATAATCTCCCGCTACAAGCCTCCATATTGAGCAACGCGTCCACAATAGGTAAAACGCTGCCAGCTTCTACACCTCTTGTAGCTCTATCTTCAGATAGCACGCTCGATGCAGCCCTTCGTTGCCAAGCTTACGAATCGAGTGAGATTCTGTATGCGCGCAGCAAGGCTACATTGCGCTCCTACCATCTCTCAGAGCGTGAAGGAAATCCTGTACAGGTGATCGTTGGGGACAACCATATAGTCCCTGTCCTGATTCCTACCTCTAATCAATTTGCCGCTCGACTTACAAAAAAGTATCGCCGTCTGAGGAAATGGGCTCAGCGAGAAGATATTCACTGCTATCGCGTGTATGACGCTGATCTTCCCGATTACGCCGTCTCTATCGATTTGTTTGAAGGAATTGCTCGACCGAGTAAAGCAGCAGGAGGTGAGCTTATTCCTTCGGGCCGCTGGTGTCTTATCTCAGAGTACGCTGCGCCATCGGAAATTGATTCAGATCTCGCTCGCAAACGGCTGCTCGACATTCTTGCCATTACACCAGAGGTGTTAAACGTACATACGAATGATATGTACATTCGTGTTCGCACACACTCAAAGGGTGGGTCCCAATACGCACAAGCCTCAATCTCAAACCGTCATAAACAACAAGCTCGCCACAAACGCCCCAAACTCATTGAAGAAGGCGGTCTCACTTTTGAAGTCAACTTCGATGATTATCTTGACTGTGGTATTTTTCTCGACCATCGCGAAACACGATCAATGATTCGTGAACTTGCGAAGCGCGTCCCAGCCACTGGCAGATTCTGCAATCTTTTTGCATATACAGGAACAGCAACCTGCTATGCAGCTGATGGAGGGGTAAACAACACCGTTACCGTTGATCTTTCAAAAACATATCTGGATTGGGCGCAGAGAAATATGCGCCACAATGGCTTTACCGCAGAAACCCATCGCTTCATTCAGACAGATGTTCTTTCTTGGGTAAGCGATCAGCGGCACCAACATGAACACTATGATCTTGTCTTCTGTGATCCACCGACTTTTTCCAACTCTTCGCGCATGCGTAAACGCTCTTTTGAGGTGCAGCGCGATCATGCTGAGCTTCTTATCAATATTTCCCGCATCCTCAGCAAAGAAGGAGTTTGCGTATTTTCTTGCAACTTGCGCTCTTTTAAACCGGACATTGAAAAGCTCACGCGAGCTGGTGTTGTTCTCGAAGACATTACTAAGCAGACTATCCCGGAAGATTTTGCGCGCAATCCCAAAGTTCACCACTGCTATCTGGTAAAACGCGCTCCCAAAGCATCACAGCCGAAGCAGCTATCACAAACAGAAAAGCCCGGAGCAAAAAATGATAGGCCGCGTCCTACCAATGCAAATTATCGACGCAATTCCCAGGTAAAACACAACAAGAAAGATCAAAAACGTCCGATGTATCCGCGGCACTCATAAACAGATTAAAGACTCTGCCTCTGAAACGTGTATATATTCCGTGTCGCTGCTACAATGTGCGACGATGTTATGGATGTGTTGTGCTTTTAAGCATAACCGTCGATGCGACTGGAACCACATAAGCCGTATCGGTACATACACAAGGAGCCATAGAAATGGAAACAGTTTCTACGCCCGCTCGCCCGTCAGGCGTAAAATCGCGTCGACCCAAGTCGGCGGGCATACCGCTTAGTGCGGGCATGTTGCTTGTTACACTCGGTGTCGTATATGGAGATATCGGCACGAGCCCCATGTACACACTCAAGGCTATTACTTCAGGCAACGGCGGTTTGGCCACCATGACTACCGACGTAGTCTTGGGAGCCCTTTCACTCATTATTTGGACGCTCACGCTCATCACCACCGTGAAATACGTTCTCATTGCCATGAAGGCTGATAACCACAATGAGGGCGGTATTTTCGCTCTTTACAGTCTGGTACGGCGCTGTGGCAAGTGGCTCATTATCCCAGCCATGATTGGCGGGGCTGCACTTCTTGCAGACGGCATCCTCACTCCAGCTGTTACCGTTACGACTGCAATTGAGGGCCTCAGGACTATTGATTTCTTCTACAGTTTTATCGGCGATGGCCAGCAAGTAGTAATTATTGTTGTTATCTGCATCCTCTGCATACTTTTCTTCTTGCAAAAAGCTGGCACATCAAAAATTGGCAAAGCCTTTGGTCCTATCATGACCCTTTGGTTTTTGTTTTTAGCAATTGCTGGCATTCCTTATATCTTTGCTAACCTCGGAATCCTGCGTGCTCTTAATCCCTTGCGCGGCATCATGTTCCTGTTTAATGGCAACCTTAATGCTGCAGGAATCATGGTATTGGGCAATGTCTTTCTCTGCACCACAGGCGCTGAGGCGCTTTATTCTGACATGGGACATGTCGGTAAAAGCAATATCTATGCAAGTTGGCCGTTTGTAAAAGTCTGCCTCATCCTCAATTATCTTGGACAGGGTAGCTGGCTCATTGCCAATCGTGGTAGTGAACAGCTTGCAGCTATTAACGATCTCAATCCATTCTTCCAAATGTTGCCTGAGCAGACGCGCGTGTTTGCTGTTGTTCTTTCAACGTTTGCAGCAATTATTGCTTCTCAGGCGCTCATCACAGGCTCGGTTTTAATTGTTTCGGAGGGAGGGCGCGTTCACCAAAGAACTCATATGCGCATTAACTATCCTTCAGAAACAAAGGGTCAGATTTATATCCCCATGGTCAATAACATCATGTGGGTTGCCTGCATCGGTGTTGTTCTTCTCTTCCAGAGCTCAGCTCATATGGAAGCAGCTTACGGCCTGGCGATTACGGTCACTATGCTCATGACCACCATTCTGCTCTTCAGCTATCTTTCCAAAATTCGTCATAAGACATTTTTGGCCATACCATTTGCGATCTTCTTTGGTGCTATTGAGTTCATGTTCTTCTTCTCAAGTCTCACCAAGTTCTTCCATGGTGGCTATGTCACGCTTCTTATGGCGTCTGCCATCTTTGCCATTATGTATGTCTGGCGTCGAGGCACAGCCGTAGAGCGTACTCAAACAGTCTTTCTACCTGTTGATAAGTATCTCGATCAGCTCTTTGATCTCAGCCACGACGAATCGTATCCGCTGCTTGCTGATAACCTCGTCTTTCTGACAAACGACTCTTCTCTCGATAAACTCGATCGTGACATCCTGTACTCAATTTTGGATAAGCGTCCGAAGCGTGCCAAGGCCTACTACTTCCTAAACGTACAGGTAACTGATGAGCCGTTTACGCACGAGTTTGTCGTCAATAGCTTTGATACCGACTTCTTATTTAAGATCCAGCTACGCCTGGGCTTTAAGGTTAACCAGCGCGTTAACACCTATCTCTATCAAATTGTTGGCGATCTCATTCAGTCCGGCCAGCTGACCCCACAAGATCACAAGTATTCGATCTACCGCGAACACAGTGCCGTTGGAGACTTCCGCTTCTGCTTAATTCGTAAGGTCCTATCCCCTGAAACAGCTATTTCCGGATTTGATAGGCGCTGCATGGAAGTGAAGTACTTCATCCGCGGCCTCTGTGGTTCACCTGCTCGCTGGTATGGCCTCGAGAACTCCAGCATTGTGCTTGAGTTTGTTCCACTTTTTGCCAAGACAAAGCGTCAACATAAGCTGATCCGCATTCCTCTCTCTGAGACTGCTTTTGCTCATCAAAACAAGATGACGCACACTGCATCGAACGATGATGACGATGAGGATATTTTCTCCGTCACCATGCGCTCAGAGCGCGTAAAGAATGTTGAGGAAGCAGAAGAGCGTCTTGTCGGTGGTGATACTGCAAGCTTTAAGCCGCTTCGTCTTGACCAGGAAGAAGACGACGAAGGAGAGTTTGAAGAGACCCCAGAAGACACTGAAAGCACTCAAGAGTAGCTTTTCATTCCTTCTTACAACGAGAAAGGGTGCTTGCAATTTGCAAGCACCCTTTTTTACAAGACAAGCTCTTACTCAAAACAAGCTCTTACCTAAATCTGGAATAGCGTTTCGAGATACTGAGCAACACCACATTCATCATTTGATGCCGCGATATGGTCTGCTGCAGCTTGCGCCTCAGGCGTTGCGTTTGCCATTGCCACACCATCGCCTGCTGACAAGAGCATAGGTACATCATTTGCCGAATCACCAAATGCCACTGTTTGCTCTGGACTTACACCAATAAGCGAGCTTATCCATTCCAAAGCAGCGCCTTTTGTTGCACGGGAATCCGATATTTCAAAGTTGCAGGACATAGAACTCACACAAGAGAGATGCGAGGTCTGCTGAGTTATGGCCCGTATCGCCTCAGCGTCTGCCGGATTGTGCCAAAAGACTGTTAAGCGTTCAATACAGCCACTCCACTTTTGAATGATCTCTTTGAAAGGCATGTCCACGGGCGTCCTCGTAGCTGTAACAAGTTTAAGCACATGAGGATCGTCCACAAACTCTGGCAAGCGAGCGTAGTCACCTGAACTCGTCATAACCCCCTCGTCGGTAAAAATGTCGAGAAGAACATCACGCCCTTCTAAAGCGTTGACAACAGACAAAATTCTATCTGCGTCCAAACGAACAACACGTAATGTCTCGCCTATCCTTCCAACTCCAGTTTGAGGATCATGTACAACTGAACAGATAACGGCTCCATTGGTGTGCGCTACAAAACGCGTAGCTGGATGGTTGAGAATCTCAGATGGAATGGTGCGAACAAATCTCCCTGTACATGGGACAAACACCCCTCCATGCTCAGCCAGCACATCAAGAGCCTTGAGGTTAAGCTGAGGCACGCTTTTATCGGTATATAAAAATGTTCCATCCAAGTCAGAGAAAACTAAAGGAAGTGTTTGAGACATCCTCTTTACTCCAGAACTGTCGTATGAACTCAACTATGAACGTTCGGCTATTGGACGGTAGGTACGGTTACCACGCAGTGCATTGTTATATGCCGGGCGGATAATGCGTGCAGCACCATAGAGCTCTTCCATACGATGAGCTGCCCAGCCAGCCATGCGGGCAATCGCAAAAATGGGAGTATAAAGGTCCTGCGGGATTTTGAGCATCGAATAAACAAACCCGGTATAAAGGTCAATGTTTGCACTCACAACTTTGTTGGTACCCTTCACGTCATGCATGACTTCGGGAGCTAAACGCTCTATACGTTCGATAAGATCAAACTTGGCTGCTTGCTCTTCTCCCTTTTGTTGTGCGAGCTTTCGCGCATAGCCTTTAACAATCTGTGCGCGCGGATCGCTCTTGGTATAAACCGCATGACCAATACCATAGATCAGGCCTGCGCCATCAAAGGCTTCTCCTTTAAGGATTTTGGCAAGATAGCTTGCAACCTCATCATCATTTGACCAATCAGACACATGATGAGCAATGTCATCAGCCATTTCACCGGCTTTCGCATTTGCTCCACCATGCTTGGGTCCTTTGAGCGATCCCAATGCAGCAGCATACGCAGAATATGCATCAGTTCCCGAGGAAGAGAGCACGCGGCAACTAAACGTAGAATTATTGCCACCACCATGCTCGGCATGAAGCATCAACATGACGTCGAGCAACATAGCTTCATCATGGCTAAAGCCTTCTTCACCGCGAAGGACATCGAGAACCGTCTCTGCCATCGAATAGTGTTCGCGTGCAGGCGGTACGAGCAGCCGCGCGCCACTTGCTTGTGCCATATTTGCTTGATGTGCAACAGCTGCAACACGAGGCCAACGACCGAGCATCGAAAGCGCAACGTCAATCTCATGCGTAGGAGACGTATCATCTGGCGTGCGATCAAAGGCGTAGAGCATAAGCGTCGCACGCTGCAGAACATTCATGATTGAATGACTGTGGTTTGGCCGCGGGAAGATATTGAGATAACCCTCAGGAAGCTGACGACGCGATGCCACACGTGCAGAAAAATCCTCGAGCTGCTCTTGCGTGGGCAGAGACCCCGTCATGAGAAGATAGGCAACTTCTTCATAGCCAAAACGATCTTCACTTTGTGCAGCTGAAACTAAGTCTGCAACATGATAGCCGCGGTACATCAGATCGCCCTCATCGGGCACAACCTTACCGTCAACCTTGTTGTAGCCATGCACCGTTGAAACAGTAGTGAGACCCACTAAGACGCCAGAGCCATCAGAATTACGAAGTCCACGTTTAACGTCGAGCTCCTTATATACTTCAGCAGGAACCTTATCGACCTTAAACATGCCTTCATAGAGCTGGTCTGACACTGGCGGCCGACCAAGACCAACAGATGGCATGGGATAGGTATCGGCTACATGCTTAAGTGCAGTAGTCTCACTTGCTGGAATAAATCTGAACGTTTGTTTTTTCGGCATGCACAACCTCCTTCGCTCCGCAGGCGGGCTCAGGAGGCGCCCACCAGCTTGTGAGCGCTTAGAGCCGGTACATAAACCGGAATACCTCTTCACGCTGCATAGTTATCTGAACGTCAAGCTGCTCGCAAAGACCATCAAGTTTGCCTTGAATTTGCGAAAACGCATCCGCCACATCAGGGAGCTCTACGAGCATCGTCATCGTAAAAATGCCCTGTAAAATGGTCTGAGAAATATCGAGGATGTTCGCTTCATACTCGGCTAAAACACCTGTAACTGCTGCCACGATACCTGATCTATCGCTGCCCAGAACAGTAATGATCACCCTATTACGCGGGGACTCCCCGGTCTCGGCCATAGTTCCTCCTCGCTCCACGTGCGACTGAATAATTGTACCCTATTAACTCCGATTAAAAAATCTGCGGGCACTATTATGCGTCTTCATGCTCCTCTGCAACATACTCAGAGTCATGTTCACGCAAAAGCTCCCCTACTTTTTCGGGAGTGGAATGCAGTGCACAAGCAAGCTCAGAAAGCGAGCGGGTCTGCGCTTCTTTTAAAATCCGTTCATACGCCACGGGCGGCTTTTTATTTTGCGCACGAACCATAGCAATGCGATGGCGGAATGTTTTTACGACACACATAGAGTCACGGCAGGAACCGTGCTTCATTATGTCTTTAAAATGCTCTTCTTCAAGAGCGGTGCTTCGACCCTTATAGTCGTCTGTTGCAAGATTATCGTAATTATCGATAAGGCCTTTTGCATCATCAGCACTCACAACGGGACGAAGGCGAGATTCTCCAGACACAGGAAAACTGATTTCAAGCGCATGACGACGGCCTACCGGCAACAGCTTATACGCTGCAGAAGGGCCGTCTCCTACTTCGACAACCTGGCAGACGCCCTGACCGGGATGAACAATGTACTCTCCAACCTTAAACATCCCCACCCCTTTCATAGTGTTCTTTTCATACTATCACCAATAAGTAGTTTTTCTTAGCCGTTAATTGATTTGTCATTGAATTTTGACGAATGAGTGTCTATTGTTTTATCTTTTTTATCTTTCGTTCACTGAAAGTTCTTAACGACATAATTGCCCTGCGACATTAAGACAGATGAGTTCATTCCTCTTGCATCGCTACAATTATTCCAAGCACGCTATTCAATGACATATATCGGAGTTGAAACGTTATGGATCGAGACGAGCTCAAAAAATTATTAGATCACGTCGCCGATGGCTCCATCTCTCCTGAAACAGCACTTAATGATATTTCACTTACACCAATTCAAAATATTGGATATGCCCAACTCGATCTCGCCAGAGGAATTCGACAAGGCACTGGTGAAGTTATATATGGTGCAGGTAAAACAGCTGACCAAATAACCGGTATTGTTACTGCGCTGCATGCTTCAGGACAGAAACGAATTCTGATTACGCGCTTAGACAAACAGAAAGCTCTTGCTGTAACGTCTTCGCTATCACAGCATTCTCTTAAGCTGAACTGGGATGAAACATCACATCTCGGCATTATTGGCGAAAATGCCAAGCCAGATGGAACTGGCACTATTCTGGTTGCCTGTGCTGGAACAAGTGATTTACCCGTTGCCGAAGAAGCAGCACAAACAGCTGAGTTTTTAGGTAACAGCGTTGAGCGACTCATTGACGTGGGTGTAGCGGGTATTCATCGCCTTTTATCACATGCTTCACAAATCGCAGATGCACAGGTTATTATCGCTGTCGCAGGTATGGAAGGTGCTCTTGCAAGCGTCATTGGGGGCTTGAGCAGCGCTCCAGTAATTGCAGTGCCTACAAGTGTGGGCTATGGTGCAGGCGCCCAGGGCATTGCTGCTCTTCTTGCTATGCTCAATTCTTGCTCATCCGGAGTCTCCGTTGTAAACATTGATAATGGATTTGGTGCGGGATATATGGCAAGCATGATTAACCACGTATCCATGAAAAATGCAGAGAATTTGAATTGAGAAATGCATATAAAAAGATAAGAACATAAAGGAGTCAACAACAATGAAAACATTATATTTAGAATGTAACATGGGAGCTGCCGGAGATA
>URWR01000008.1 GCA_900551595.1 uncultured Coriobacteriaceae bacterium | reverse complement strand
ACTGGCGATGTTTCTCAACGCGATTTAAAGGGTACGAGTGGTTTAACACATGCTCGTGAAGTGCTTGAAGGAGTGAATGACATTGCGTTTGTCGACCTCGGTCGTACTGACGTGGTGCGTCACACACTCGTTGGCCGCATCGTAGACGCTTATGATGCGGCTGAGAAGCGAGGAGTTTGAAATGGACGTTGAGCTTGATTTCTTTTGCGCCGATGGTGTAACACCTGCTATAGATAACGAGGAAGCACAGCGTCTCATTCGCTTGGTTTTGGAAGACCGTAACGTAGAAAGAGACTGCATGGTTTCTCTTTCTTTTGTTTCGGATGACAGTATTGCTGAACTTAATGGAACGTGGCGCAATAATCCGCATCCGACTGACGTGCTTTCTTTTGAGATGGAGCATCCTTGGGATGAGGATTTAGCTCAAGATGAACCCTGTGAGCTTGGCGATATTGTTATTGCTCCTGACTTTGTTGCACATCAGGCCACTGAATTTGGAACAACAGAGGCGGATGAGACACGCCTCATGCTTGTTCATGGCATGTTGCATTTGCTTGGATTCGATCATATGAATGAATCTGATGCCTGTAAGATGCAGCAAATTGAAGATGCCATTCTTGCACGTATGGGTGGCGACGGAACGCTCACAGAAGCAATCCTTACGCGCCATCGGGGTGAAGAAGCATGATTCCTGGTTCCGATAAAGATCATCCTTCGTTCAGGCATAGCTTTGGATTTGCTATACAAGGCTTTCTTACGGCGCTGCGCACCGAACGCAATATACGAGTAATGCTTGGTGGGGGCGTTTTTGCGCTTGTCATGGGCTTTATTTTGCAGCTTGATCTTTTGAGCTGGGCTATCGTTCTCATTTGCTGCGGCATGGTTATTGCCGGTGAACTCATGAATACTGCTTTAGAAACAGTGGTAGACCTTGTGTCTCCAGAGTTTCATCCCTTGGCAGGCAGGGCGAAAGATATCGCTGCAGCTGCGGTGTGGACGCTTTCTATTGTCGCAGCTATTGTCGGCATTTTTGTGTTAATAAATGCAGTAATTAATTAAAAGGAATAGAACCATGGTTGCTCAAGATCAAGACGGCACATCAGGCACATTCAGAAGTGGCTTTGTGGCTTTGGTAGGAAGGCCCAATGTAGGGAAATCAACCTTACTCAATGCGTGTGCAGGTACAAAAATTGCTATTACAAGTTCTGTTGCTCAAACCACACGCCGTCGTATGAGAGCTGTTATCAATTCACAAAATGCTCAGCTCATCATTGTGGATACCCCTGGCTTGCATAAGCCAAAGGACGCTCTTGGTAAAGAACTGAATCGTGCCGCTTTAGGGGAACTGGCTGATGTGGATGTCGCCGCCATGTTGGTAGATGCTACAAAACCTGTTGGTCGTGGCGATGCGTGGGTAGCACAACATGTGGCTGCAAGTTCTGCGCCATATAAGCTTTTAGTTATTACGAAAGCGGACATTGCATCTCCTGAGGTGATAACAGAACAACTTGAAGCTGCGCGAAAACTTGCTCCCTTTGATGATGCGCTGGTTGTATCGGCCCAGGAGCGTTTCAATGTAGATACCTTTATTTCCATGGTGAGCGCTCATTTGCCAGAAGGACCGAAATGGTTCCCTGATGACATGGGCACTGATGCCACTGATGAAGACCTTGTTGCCGAGTTCATTCGCGAAAAGGCTTTTCGTAACCTTCGAGAGGAGATTCCGCATTCACTTGCAGTGAGATGCGATTCTATTTCTTGGGCTCGAGATGGACATGCTTCTATTTCAGCAACCATTCTTGTGGAGCGTGAAGGACAGCGTGGCATAGTTATTGGTCGCGGTGGATCGATGATTCGTCGCATTGGGACTGAAGCTCGTAAAGACCTCGAGCTTCTCTTCGATTGCTCCGTCTACCTGGATCTTGTTGTTCGTGTTCAACCTCAGTGGCGTCGTGATGCCAACGAAATCGCTCGCTTAGGATACGACGCGGGAGAGTAATGTGGCAGGAAGGCGTACTTGGCGTACGCGCGCAACGGTTTTGTCTCGCACGAAGCTCTCTGAGCAAGATCTCATTTTGACGCTTCTGTCCGAAGATGGCTGCGAAGTGCGTGCCGTAGCAAAAGGTGCACGCAAGCCTTCCGGAAAGTTAGCAGGTCGAGTTGAGTTATTTTGTGAGATAGACGTACTTCTTGCGCGCGGTCGCAATCTCGATATTGTTTCTGAAGCATCACTTCTGGATGCACGTTTGTTTCTTCGCCGTGATCCAGAGTATCTCTCTGCTGCTGAAACCATCTGTGAAATTGCTCGTTTAACGTGCTTTGCAGACACTCCTGATTCGTATTTATATCCCATCCTTACGCGAGCTCTTGCTGCGCTGGGGGAGGCTGGCGATGCCGCACATGTAATGCTCGTTGTATCAGCGTATGCGTTTAAAGTGCTTGCTCATGCAGGATGGTACCCTGAATTATCGGGATGTGTGATGTGCGGAGATGAACAAACAGAGCTCTTTTCTCCAGAGTCTGGTGGCGTTCTCTGCACGAGTTGTGGCCAAGAAATCGAAGGTGCTTTCAGCGTCTCTGACAACGAGATTCAATGGCTACAAGGGCTTATTAAGCTCACCTTTGATGATCTTTTGAGAGCAGAGATTGATGAAGCTTTAGCATATAGACTGGCTGTGCTGGTACACAGGTGGTCTGCTGTTCACCTTGAAGCCCGTTTGCGTGCTTTTGAGTTTTTGCTCGGCCTTTAATCCTCATGAGCTGTTCGGCATGCATCAACAAATGAGGTCCAAAGAGCAAAGTCTGTAGGAATAGTTTTCCACGTGTATTCTGGATGCCATTGCACACCCAAACAGAAACGTTCGGCGCCAACCTCAATAGCTTCTGGAATACCATCGGTAGCAACCGCTGTTATCTGTACGCCTTCTCCAAGCTCTGCTATGCAGCAGTGATGGCTTGAATTGGTTTGAATGAGATCTGCATTCCCTATGCAACGTGAGAGCAGAGTGTGAGGGGAGACTTCAACGGGATGTGCGGCGTCATGGAGAATCATCTGGTGGCGCCACAGGGCTGCATGAGGACGAGGTTTTAAGCTGGTCACATCCATGCAGAGCGTTCCCCCAAGAGCTACGTTGAGGATTTGGGCTCCTCGGCACGTAGCAAAAAGAGGCTTATGAGCGGCAAGCGTCCGCTTCACCAGTTCAATTTCAAAAACATCGCGTTTGGGGCATAGAAGCTCTTCATCATATGGTGTCGTATCGCCCCATATTGCAGGGTTAACATCTTGACCACCTGGAATTGCTACACCATCACAGAGCTCAATATATTCATCAAGCAAGCTCGTATCTTCATGGAGAGCCGCCATAATCGGGAGAGCGCCAGCGGCTATAAGTGCCTCAGAAAATGCTGAAGACATAGTTTCTTCATCAGCAAGTTGTTCGGGTATGGCAATGGTGGGTTTGAATGTTTGCCAACGCGGAGCAACAAGAATTTTTGGGCGATAATCGTCAAAATGAGGCATAACAATCCTTTAGATACTTCAGTGATGAATAGAAAAGGACATTTGAGTAGTGTGAAACTGCGTGGTTAATGCTCGTGACCTTTAATTGAATCAAGAAATTCACGCGCACGCTCACTGGAGGGATGTGAGAAAAACTCATCTGGTTTACCAGTTTCTATAATGGCGCCGTCCGCCATGAAGACTACTCTGTCGGCAACGCGACGAGCGAAGTTCATCTCATGCGTTACTACGAGCATAGTCATACCGCCGCGCGCAAGCTCGACCATGACATCGAGCACTTCGTTAATCATCTCGGGATCCAAAGCACTGGTTGGCTCATCAAACATCATGGCTTTAGGATGCATAGCAAGTGATCGTGCGATAGCTGCGCGCTGCTGCTGGCCACCCGAAAGCTGTGCAGGCACTTTTTCCGCTTGTTCAGCAACACCAACGCGTGCAAGCAAGTCCATGGCGCGATCGCGTGCCTCTTGCTTTGGTACATGCAGTACCTCAACAGGGCCAAGCATGACATTTTCAACAATGCTCATGTGAGAGAACAGATTGAACTGCTGAAATACCATGCCCAATTCAGAACGCATATGGGCTAGTTCAGCACCCTCCTGAGGAAGAGGGGTTCCTTCAATAAGTATCTCGCCCGAGTCGATGGTCTCGAGACGGTTTACTGTACGACAAAGAGTTGATTTGCCTGAGCCAGACGGGCCAATGATAACGACTACCTCGCCCTTATCTATTGAGAGATTAATATCTTTGAGTACGTGTAAATCCCCAAAGTACTTATCGACATGACGGAGTTCGATAACGGGGGTCTTTTCGACCTTCTCGTTCTTTTCAGACATAGCTCCTCCGAGTCCCTGTTAACGAATAATTTTTGCGCCGGTCCGCTCAGATATATAGACGGCTGCTTTATTGATTGCAAAGTTAAGCAAAATATAGATAACCGCAGCAACAAGATAGACTGAAACGAGCGCATCATAGCTTGTTATAAGAACGCGTGCATTTTGCATAAGGTCGGGATAGCTCACAACATAGGCGACCGTTGTATCTTTTACTACTACCACAAGCTGTGCGATAAGTGAGGGGATGACATATCGAATAGCCTGCGGAAGTATGACCTTCATCATGGTCTTATGGCGTGAAAGGCCAAGCGAGACAGCGGCTTCGGTTTGACCTTTAGGTACTGCATTTACTCCAGCGCGAAATACCTCGGCAAGAACACCTGAGGCTGCGAGCGACACTGGAAGCGTCAGCATCCAAAATGCGGACAACTTAATACCATATTGAGGTACCACAAGGAAGAAAAAGTAAATAAGCAGAAGGCTCGGAACTCCGCGGAAAAAGTCGGTAATAATTCGACAAAGCATCGAGAGAGGCTTTATTTGACTCACTCTACCGAGCATGAGTAGCAAACCTAATACTAAAGCGATTGCTCCAGCGGTGAGTGCTGCTCTAGCTGTTCCAGCAAAGCCCTGAAGCAAGAAACGCCACGTAGGCCATCTCAAAAAAAGCGACCAATATTTGGGGGAGAGTTGTCCGGTGATATAGAACTGTCGAATAACAAGTGCAAAGAGGATAACAATTGCTATTGCAGAGAGGATAGTTCCAATAATTACCTTTTTACGAGTTTTAGGGCCAGGAGCTTCATATAGTGCATCGCGCATCGAGAGGCTTGCCCGAGATTTTGTACTCATCGGAGGATCCTCACCTTCTTGTCAAGACGGTTGCCGATAACGCTGATCACAAGAGCAGTGCCTACATAGCCGAGAGCTGCGATTAAAAAGGCAAGAATTCCGCCGGTTGCTCGCGTATTGACATATGAAACAACACCAGTGAGCTCCTGAGGGGAAAGTGGTACCTGTGAGCCAAGAGCTGTTGTAAGCATGACTGCAATAAGCAGGTTGGTCATAGGAAGAACGGTTGTGCGCAGTGCTTGTGGGATAACAATCTTACGAAGGATGCCGGTAAAGGTAAGTCCCAGGGAGCGCGCAGCCTCTATTTGACCAACACTGATGGTGTTAATGCCACTCATAAAGTTTTCTGATCCAAAGGCGGAGCCTAAGAGAACAGTTGTCACAATTACGCACATGCGCCAATCAAGCACGACGCGTAAGTATGGCAAGGCATATGCAATCAAAATGAGCAAAGCAACGCCAGGAATATTACGGAAAATTTGGACGTAAATATCTCCTGCTAAGCGCAATGGCTTAAAGGGAGAGACACGCATAATCGTAATACCTACTGCTAGCAACATCACAAACACAAAAGAAATGGCTGTGAGTTGCCAGGTGGTGAGAAGTCCTTCCAGATATTTCTCACCGTATGTGGAAAGAAGTTCAGAAAGTCCCATTGCACCTCCCTTTACATGAAAGAACCCATCCAGAGCCTTTTGAGCCACGCGACTCCGGATGGGCTAACTATAACGCTGTTTGTTGTGTTACAGGTTACGCGCCAATGGTTGGAGGCTCTGGAACATCTTCGATTCCTGCACGGTTGCCAATGCAGATCTCCCAAAGCTCTGCCCAAGTGCCATCATCTTCAATGCTTTGAAGCCATGTATTAACAAAAGCAACACCATCAGAGTTAAGCTGCATCCCGATGCCATAATTATCAACGGGGCCAAATTGGTCACCAGCAATACGATAGCGTCCAGGGTTGCGCGCCATGTTGCTTAACTGCATGGCAGTATCAATTACGTAAGCCTCTACGCGTCCTTGGGAAAGTGCACTGCGGGCTTCTTCGTCTGTTGCAAATTCCTGAACAATTGCATCAGGAGCATACTCTTCAAGAATGCCGGGGCCAGTAGATCCAGACTGTGCAGCTACTGTCTTGCCAGCAAGATCGTCTACCGAGTTGATATCGGTATTGTCGGCCATAACAAGGATCGATTGCTGGGAAGTGTAGTAAGGACCAGCAAAGGAGATAACCTTTTTACGGTCATCATTGATTGAATATGTTGCAAAAACACAATCTACCTGGTCGTTTTGCAAGACAGATTCACGTGTATTTGATGTTACCTGCGTAATTTCCTGTGCATTCTCATCGCCTAAAATATAACGAGTTAATAGCTGGGAAAGGCCTGCGTCAAACCCGCGAGTCTTGCCGTCCCCCTCATTGAGCAGTGAGAAAAGCATGGAAGTTTGTACGCCGCCAACGCGAAGCTTACCTGCCTCACGCACAGCGTTTGCCCATGTATTAGCCTGAATAGTGGCATCGTCGGCAACAGCGCCTTGGGAAATAAGGTCGTCATAAGCTTGGGTATCAAGGGCTACTTCCTCCGAAGCTTCAGTTTCTGCGCCATCGGTAGGGGCGCTTTCATCGCAGCCTGCCAAGCCCAAAGCAAGAGCGCTGGCTGCAACACCTAAAAAGCCTCGCCTGCTCATGGTGGGGAAGGTATGTACAGTACTCATTCAGTACTCCTTTCGTTCGTGCCAACGACAAGCACGGCTCTAAGATGCATTGTACGAAGATAAGCATCGTTATGATTTGCTTATTTTACCCTGAAAGGAATCTCCTATACGATTTCTATGATTTCATGAGGGACAGTAAAAAAACACGTGTGTCTCATGGATTTTTTGCGACAGTACAGAGATGGCGAGCTCTGTGGTAAACTTCATCGGGTTGGTACCTCGTACTTGGAGGCTTGCCGTCTGCCCGACGGTCTCCCAGTTTGAGGCGAATTTGAATGAAAGGTGGTTATCATGGCAGTTTCTAAGGAGCGTAAGGCTGAGCTTGTTGCCCAGTATGGTAAGGATGCTCAGGACTCCGGTTCTGCAAATGTCCAGGTTGCTCTTCTTACTGAGCGTATCAAAGGCCTCACCGAGCATATGAAGCTTCATCCAAAGGACTTCCACACCCGTCGTGGCCTCCTCATGCTCGTCGGCAAGCGTCGTCGTCTGCTCTCCTACATTAAGGCACGTAACATCGAGGAGTATCGTGCCCTTATTAAGAGCCTGAGCATTCGCGATAACATTCAGTAAATGGTTCTTTTGGAAGGGCGCCTGCGGGCGCCCTTCTTTGGTTTGCTCACCTGTTGTGTGAGTGGCGATTTCATTCGCCAAGACGGCCCGTCTGCAATGGGGCAGACGGGGATAAGGGAAAAGAAATGGCAAAAGTTACACACGAGTTCGACCTCTACGGAAAGCACTATGTCCTTGAAACAGGTGAACTCGCCAAGCAAGCAACCGGTGCTTGTCTTGTAAAATGCGGCGATTCTACTGTTCTTCTTACCGCAGTAGTTTCCAAGGAGCGTAAGGATTACGACTTCTTTCCTCTGACGGTAGATTTTATTGAGAAGATGTATGCCGTAGGGCGCATCCCGGGCGGCTATCTCAAGCGTGAGGCTCGTCCGTCTGAGAAGGCTACGCTCACAGCACGTATGATTGACCGTCCTCTGCGTCCGAGCTTCCCCGATGGTTTCCGCAATGAGGTTCAGGTTGTTGCAACCTCTCTCGTTGCTGATCAGGTCAATCCTGTCGATACTATCTGTGTAATGGCCGCTTCTGCTGCCCTTACCGTTGGCGGCGTTCCTTTTGAGGGCCCGCTTGCATGCGTGCGCATTGGTCGTAATAAGCAAACCGGCGAGTTTGTGGTCAACCCTACCTACGATGAGCGTGAAAACTCTGATCTTGATCTTGAGCTTGCAGGTTCCGCTGATTTTATTTCCATGTTAGAGGCGGGCGCAGAAGAAATTTCTGAGGAAGACATGCTTGCTGCCATGGCCTTTGGTCAGGAAGCAATTGCTGCTTTCTGCGAAGAGCAGAAGCATTTCTTCGCAAAAGTTGAAGAGGTAAATGGTCCTATTCAACAGCGTGAATATGTACTCGATGAGCCAATTGCTGAGGTACATGACCGTATTTTTGCTCACTATGATGAGATGTCTGCCGCTCTTAAAGATGCCGATAAACAAAGCCGTATTGGTAAGGTAGAGGAGCTCAAAGAAGCCATTCGTGCAGAATTCTCTGAGGAGGAGCAGGCAGAGTGGTCCCGTGCTATCGCAGTTGAACTCAAGGGGCTCGAGAAACACGCTATGCGCCTTATGGTTGTTGAGACTGGTGAGCGTGTGGATGGTCGTACGGCCACTGAGGTTCGTCCACTTATGGTAAAGCCTGATTATCTGCCTCGTGTTCATGGCTCCGGTTTGTTCCAGCGTGGACAGACACAGGTTCTTTCGATTTGTACGCTGGGCATGCTGAATGAATGGCAGCGCCTGGACACTATTGAGCCAGTTGAAGGCAAGCGCTATATCCACCATTACAACTTCCCGCCCTTCTGCACCGGTGAGACCGGTCGTATGGGTTCGCCAAAGCGCCGTGAGATTGGTCATGGCAATTTGGCAGAGCGCGCTCTGTTACCAGTTATTCCTTCCGAGGAAGATTTCCCTTACACCATTCGAGTTGTCTCTGAAGTAATGGAGTCCAACGGTTCTTCTTCTATGGCATCCACCTGCGGTTCTACGCTTGCTCTTATGGATGCTGGTGTTCCTATTAAGCGCCCGGTTTCCGGCGTTGCCATGGGTCTCATTCAGGAAGAAGGCAAGACGGTTGTCTTGACTGACATTCAGGGTCTTGAGGACTTCTTGGGTGATATGGACTTTAAGGTAACGGGCACCGAACGCGGTATTACTGCCATGCAGATGGACAATAAAGCCACTGGTTTGACGCCCGAGATTCTGACCCAGGCTCTGCATCAGGCACATGAGGGCCGTATGTTCATTCTTTCCAAGATGCTCGAAGCAATTCCAGAGTCTCGCTCTACGACGAAAGACTCTGCACCTCAGATTAAGACCATCACTATCCCAACAGATAAGATCAGTGATGTTATTGGCAAGGGTGGCAAGGTTATTCGTGGCATTCAGGAAGAGACTGGCGCTACCGTTGATATCCAAGAGGATGGCGTTGTTTTCGTAGCAGGAAATGCTGCTGCCTGTAAAGAAGCTTGCAACCGTATTAAAGTCATCGTCAAGGGCCCTGAGGTTGGTGAAGAATATACGGGACTTGTTGTCGAGATAAAGCCATTCGGTGCTTTTGTTCGTCTCATGCCGGGTAAAGATGGTTTGATTCACATTTCTCGTGTGGCACAGGGTCGAGTCGATAGAGTTGAGGATGTTCTCAACATTGGTGACGAGGTTAAAGTTCGCGTTATCGATGTCAATGAAGAGGGCAAGATCAGCCTTGATCGTCTCGATAAGCCAGTAGCACCGGAGAGCACACATCATCACGATCATGGTCACACCAAGGACGGACATAATCGCCGTCCTGGAGATCAAGGACGTAGACCTCGTCGCCGTCATCATGAGGCATAACAAGGTTTAGCAACTCCATGTAAGAATTGCTTTTACATGATTTAGTTGAGCCAGAATCCATAAGGGTTCTGGCTCTGTTTATATAAGTCATGCGAATGGGGTGTGTACCCTATGAAGCATCCAACATCTCTCCCGTGCTTGGGTAAAATAGATAAGCTTCTCTTTCTATGAATTGGTCGACGGTATGGTGCCGTCGTGATTTGTATAGATGGCTATCGAGTTTGAAAGGAGACCAATGGCGAGAAAAAAACCACCTCTCAAAATAATTCCGCTTGGCGGTTTGGACGGCATTGGTAAGAACATGACCGCCTTCGAATGCGGAAACGATATGCTGCTTGTTGATGCAGGTTTGATGTTTCCCGATGATGATCAGCCCGGAATCGATCTTGTCCTGCCTGACTACACATATGTCTTAGAGAACGAGGACAAGCTTCGTGGCATTATCATTACGCATGGTCATGAGGATCATACCGGTGCACTTCCGTATCTTCTGCAGGATTTAGTGCACAAAGTGCCAATCTATTCAAGCTCATTGACGCTTGGCTTTATCGAAGGAAAGCTCTCTGAGCATAGAATTCGTTCTCCAAAGCTCTGTGAGGTTAATGATGGCGCTCACCTTGATTTGGGTTGCTTTGGGGTCGATTTCTTCTCTATGACACACTCAATTCCAGGTGCTCTGGGCGTTTTCATTCGCACACCTCAGGGAACGGTATTACATACAGGAGACTTTAAGCTCGACCAGACCCCCATCGATGGGGTAACACCAGATTATCGCGCTATTAATCTCTTTGGTAGTCTGGGCGTAGACCTGCTGATGTCAGACTCAACCAATGCTACGCGTCCTGGGTTTACACAGTCTGAGGCTGCAGTAGGCGCTGCTCTACGTCACATTATTAAAAATGCGCAGGGCCGTGTTTTCGTTGCGTCTTTCTCGAGTCACATTCATCGTTTACAACAGGTGTGCGATTGTGCCACGGCATATGGGCGAAAGGTTGTGGTAACCGGTCGTTCCATGGTTACAAATACCAAAATTGCCCGTGAGCTAGGGTATTTACATGTGTCCAACGAAGACATCGTGGATGCTTTTGAGATTGACGATATTCCTGACGATAAAATCGTGGTTCTCTGTACAGGCAGCCAGGGTGAGCCGCTTTCTGCTCTTGCTCGTATGGCTAATGGAGAACACAAGTCGCTCACTATTACTGCTCGTGATACGGTCATTATTTCTGCAACTCCGGTACCAGGAAATGAAAAGTCAGTACAGGCCATTATCAATTCTCTCTCACGCATTGGATGCGATATCTACGACAAGAGCAATGCACTTGTTCATGTTTCAGGACATGGCAGCCAAGAAGAGCTCAAGCTCATGCTCGCTATGACCAATCCAACGTATTTCATGCCGGTACATGGCGAGGCAGTGCACCTGCGTGCGCACGCCAAGCTTGCGCAAGAAATGGGCATGAAAGAGGACCATATTTTTGTTGTTGATAACGGCGACACTCTTGAAATGCGTGGCGGAAAAGTACGTCGTGGTGAGCCGGTTGAATCAGGCATTGTTTATGTCGATGGCTTGAGAATTGGCGACACTGAACCAGCAGTCTTACGCGACCGTCAAAAGCTTGCACGAGATGGCATCGTTACCTGCGTTGTTACCGTGAGCAGCAGGGCGCGCAAAGTTGGTGAAATTGATATCTCTTGCCGTGGTGTCTCTTTTGCAAACGATGATGCGCTTATCTCTGATGCTTCAGACGCTGTTAAAGAGGCTATTGCGAACGTCTCTGGTTCCGGCGTGAGCGCTGATTCGCTCCGTAAAACAGTTCGCAATTGTCTCTCAAACTTCCTTTGGGGACAAACGCATACAAGACCAATGATTATCCCGGTTGTCATGGAGGTATAACCGGATGGCAGCAAAACGCACTTCAAATGCAGCACGATCAAAACAATCTAAAAACACAGGAGCGAAAGGCAGGGCAGCATCGGCAGGCCGTGCGGCCCGTCAATCGTATGCCACTGGTTTAGGCAACGATATTGCGGGAGTGCTGCTGGCGGTCATTGCTGTCGCAATGGGATTTGCCTTGGCATCGCCTACAGGAGCTCCGGTTACTCATGCGCTTGCTCAGGGGCTCTCTCTAGGTTTTGGTGCTGGTGCTGTTTTGGTGCCCGTGGCGCTGTTTGTCTTTGCGCTTACCTTCTTTGCCCCAACTGGTGGGTTTGTTTCAAGTAGGGTAGCACTTGGCCTTACCATCGTCGTGATGGCGGTGCTTGCTATGCTGTCGTGCCTTGTGCCTTCAGCAGAGACGGTACCTAACGTGGTGCTTTCTGAGTCAGTTGCCATGCATGCTGGAGGTTTTGTCGGCGGCGGTATCGCTTGGCTGCTTTTAACGTTGCTAGGTCGTCCTGTAACGCTGGTGGTCTTAGTTGGTCTTATCTTAACCGGTATTGTTGTATGCGGTTTTTCCGTGTCTGACGCTGTACTTCATTTCAAGCTTCGGCTAGAGGATGGTCGTGAGCGTAGGGCGGCTCAGCGCGAACTGCGAGAAATGCAGGCTGCTTCTGATGAAGAAGACGTGGTTCGCCAACCAGCTCGTCGTGCTCGTCAGACGCAACAAGAGATGCCAACCAGTTTCTTAGGAGCGAGAAAAACTTCTGTTTTGCGGAGACCGTCTGAAACCGACAAGACGCGCGTTTTGGCTCATGACGATCGCCAAGATGAATCTGGTCCTTTGCAAACTGAAATTGAAGCTCAAGAGGAGAGTCAGATCTCTCCAGGAGAACAAATGCCTTTGGATAACGGGGCAGTGGTTCCAGCATTTTTGTCGAATCGAGTAGCTTCGACAGCTTCTGATACAAAGGCTGAAAGCGCTTCGAAGGCTAAAAGGAAGACGAAGAAACAATCGGCTTCTTCTCAATCTCTGCCTCAGTCTGTACCGGCTAGTGCTCAGGAAGATGATTCTCTTCCGCCGGCTACTATGTTGCAGGTTAACCCTGATTCAGCGTCGAGCGCAGCTACATCAGAGCAACTAACAACAACTGCTCAAAAGCTTCAAGACACCCTTGAAGAATTTGGCTTTACGAGTCGTGTTGTTGGCTGGGTATCCGGTCCTTCCGTTACGACCTTTAAAATTGAAATGGGCGAAGGTGAACGCGTAAATAAGATCACCAACCTACAGGATGACATTGCTCTTTCTCTTGCTGCTAAGTCGGTCCGAATCTTTGCGCCCATTCCTGGTACATCTCTTGTGGGTATCGAGATCCCTAATGCAACAACGCAGCCGGTATATCTGGGCGATGTCTTGCCATATGTTACGGGTGGACCCTTGGAGGCTGCGTTTGGACGTGACTCAGAAGGCAACCCTGTGGTTGTAGATATTGCAAGTCTGCCGCACTTGTTGGTGGCAGGTACTACTGGCTCAGGTAAATCGGTTCTGCTCAACAGTGTTGTTATGACCATGCTGATGAGGGCAACGCCTGAGGATCTGCGCCTTATTATGGTGGATCCTAAGCGTGTTGAATTTACCTTCTATGCTGGCTTGCCGCATCTTTATGTTCCTGTGGTACCGGAGCCACGACAAGCTGCCTCAGCATTGCAATGGAGCGTTACTGAGATGGAGAGGCGCCTTAAAGTGTTCGAGCACTATAAGGTGCGTGATATCCGGTCGTTTAACCACCAGCTTGAAGATGGCAAACTTGCGGATATGGAAAACCCTCCCAAGCATATGCCTTATTTTGTCATTGTCATCGACGAGTTATCCGACCTCATGATGGTTGCTGGCAAAGATGTTGAGGCTTCAATTGTGCGCATTGCACAGCTTGGACGTGCTGCTGGTATTCATCTTATTGTTGCCACGCAACGTCCTTCAGCAGATGTTGTGACAGGTCTTATCAAGGCAAATATCGACAACCGTGTTGCCCTCTCTGTTGATAACAGCCTCAACTCACGTATTATTCTCGACCAAACAGGTGCTGAAAGGCTTTTGGGTAAGGGCGATATGCTCTATAAACTTCGTGGACGCCGTCCTCAGCGTGCTCAGGCATGTTATGTCTCTGAACGCGAGGTTGAGTCTGTTGTTGCTTATATAAAAGAGCGCCATGAGGCTGATTACCATGAGGATATCCTTTCTGCTGTAACCCCTGGCCATCCGGGTTCAACACATGAGGCTGCAGAGGATGATGACCCACTGTTATGGGAGGCCGCACAAATAGTTGTAGACTCTCAGCTAGGTTCTACCTCTGGGCTCCAGCGACGGCTCAAGGTGGGGTACGCTAGAGCGGGCAGAATTATGGATATGCTCGAGCATAAGGGCATCGTGGGTCCTCCAGACGGCTCAAAGCCACGAGAGGTGCTTATCGATGCTGATGGATTGGAAGAACTTCGTGCCGCTGATGCGGCATATCGGGAGGTAGACTAGCGTGCCACGTCCACGCTTTAGCGAAATGCTTATCGAGCGGCGCAGGCAGCTTGGCCTGACCATCGAGCAAGCCTCCTCAGTGCTTAAGCTCAAGGTCCAGGTCCTTGTTGCTTTTGAAGAGGGAGACTTCGGCTCCATTCCCAAGAGCGGCTATGCTCAGGGAATGCTGTCCTCGTATGCTCGTTATCTAGGTCTCAATCCTCGCCAGATTGTTGACCAGTTCCAAGAGGATCTCTATGAATACACCAACGGTGTTTCTTCGCATGACTTAAGACGCCGTGCTCGTGCTAGTAGAGGATCTTCATCGGATCCAACCTACGAAGTGCCTCTGCGCACCCCTTCAAATCTTCCTCAGCCTTCGCATCTGTTGCCAGACAATCCGATTCTTGGAGATACGGGAGAATTTGACACTACTTCTTCGGTTCGTTCTCGCGGACAGATGTTGAGGAGTGCTGCATATGCCTCACGTTCACGCGATGGTTCGTATAATTACGACCGCAGTCGAGAGAGAAGATCGTATACCCACTACGATTCAGGGAATAGGGGAATGCGCAATCAGCTCCCAGAAAGCACCTCTCGTTCATTGCGCAGAATGTATACCGATACCGTAGTCAGGCGCGATGTTGCCACGCGTCAGTATGCTGATGATTTGCGCTATGACGATAATGCTACGCCCTATCAACCGGCTTCGACTCGACAGGGTCGTAGTTCATCTCGAAATATTGCTCCGGCAGAGAGGCCACGAGTACAACGCAGAAGAAGCGATGTTGGTAGACGTCAGTTGCGCAGCAGAGATGAACGTCGTGCGCCACAAAGAAGCGGCATTGTGGGAATGCTTCAGGCGTATTTCTCGGATTCACGCAGGGCTATCATTACCGTTCTTGTCGGACTTGCTGTCATTTTGATTCTGATCATTATGTTGTCAGTACGAGCGTGCACCAGTCCTGCCCCAACGACAAATCGTTCGGTTTCAGTGCAGACGGTTTCTCCTTCCACCGATGATGAGGAGAACGATGATCAAACATCTCAAAATACTGACACTAACTCTGATGATGCATCGAATTCGAATGCCTCTCAAAATACGTCGTCAAAATCAAACGAATCCGTTGAGGAAGTAAACGTCACGGTAACAGTTGCGGATGGCTCGGTTACCTGGATTGAGATTACCAATGGTGGCCAGAGTGAGATTGCTGAAACTATTACAGGACCTTGGGAGGCAACCTATAGCGTTTCAGGCAGTATGACAATTCAGGTGAGTGACACCTCTGCAGTGACCGTAACAAGCAACGGCAAAAACGTCAGCTTTGATAGTCGTGCGTCTGGCATTGGAACAGCGGTTATTCAGGGACCTTCGAAGACCGATAATGCCAGTTCACAGAATGATTCATCTGATGGTGAAACAACAAACACCACGTCAGATGAAAATACAAACGAATAGGTACGCAGAGTTTATCAATCGTTTCACACATGGGGAGGAGTAGGAGTTATGGCTAAAGAATCTAGCTTTGATGTGGTATCAACGGTAGATATTCAAGAAGTTGATAACGCTTTACGCCAAACTGAGCGTGAACTTTCTCAGCGATATGATCTTAAGGGCTCCGGAGCACAAATTGCATTTGCTAAGGGCGACAGTACTGTCACTATTAGCGCTCCTTCAGAATTTGTTGCTCAGCAGGTTGTAGACGTTTTTAATACTCGTCTTACAAGACGTAAGGTTGATCTTAAATCTGTGCGTTGGGACAATCCTGTTGCTGCAGCTGGTTCTTCCGTGCGCCTTGTTGGCCATTTAGTGCAGGGTATCGACCAGGACACTGCCAAGAAGATTTCAAAAGATATCCGAGACCTCAAGCTGAAAGCAAAAGCTACTATTGAAGGAGATAAGCTGCGCGTAAGTTCAGCTTCCAAAGATGTCTTGCAGTCGATAATTGCTTCATTAAGGGAAAAGGATTATGGACAACCGCTCCAATTCGTCAACTATCGCTAATCAGCAGCGCGTCCTCTATGTGACGCTCGGGTGTGCAAAAAATGAAGTTGATACCGACCGCATGCGCGCGCTTCTGAGGGATGCTGGCTTTGAAGATGCTCAAGATGTACGGGAAGCAAGTATCGTACTGATAAATACGTGCTCTTTTCTTGCGAGTGCAACTTCAGAGAGTATTGAGCGCACCCTTGAGCTTGCTGAAGAGGTTGCAGAGGGCGCTCGCAAGCTTCCCATCGTTATGTGCGGCTGCGTTCCTTCTCGATATGGGGATGACTTGCCTGAACAGCTTCCTGAGGTTGCCGCGTTTGTAAAAAGTGATGAAGAAGACGGCATTGTATCGGTAGTAGAAGAGGTTTTGGGCACCCCTCGGAGTTTTGCCGAAGTAGATGAATTGTTGCCGAATCATCCTCTCAGAACTGTTGAGGGTGCGAGTGCATACGTAAAGATTTCTGAGGGTTGCGATCGTTTCTGCACGTTCTGCGCGATTCCCTATATCCGTGGTCGTTATAAGTCTCGTGTTGCTGCAGAAATACTCGAAGAGGTTCGTGCGCTCGTTGCTGGCGGTGTGCGAGAAATTGTACTTATCGGTCAAGACACGGGCATTTGGGGCCATGATCTGCCTGGTAAACCCACTCTTGCGTCATTGATGCGTCAGGTTGCTCATGAACTGCGTGAGGTGCATGGCTGGGTGCGGGTACTCTATCTCCAGCCTGAAGGTATGACTGATGAGTTAATTGCAACCATCCGTGATACGCCTGAAATTCTTCCATATATCGATATTCCCATTCAGCATTGTTCTCCCTCCGTTCTGAAGCGTATGGGACGCAAGGGAAGTTCTGAGGAATACTCGGCTCTCTTTGCTCGACTGCGCTCAGAAATATCTGGGATGGTGTTGCGTTCTACAGCAATGGCAGGATTTCCCGGTGAAACCGATGAGGATTTTGAATCCCTCATGGACTTTCTTGAACGTGAACAGCTCGACTACTGCTCCGTCTTCGCTTATTCACAGGAAGATGGAACACGAGCTGCAACGATGGACGATCAAATTGATGAGAACATTAAGCTTGAGCGTACTCAGGCACTTATGGATCTCTCTGAGCAGATGGGTTTTGCGGCAACAGCAGCACACGTCGGCCAGCGAGCTCGAGTCATTATTGATGGTGTAGAAGAAGGTTCTAATGGAATTGAGCTTATTGGTCATGCTTGGTTCCAAGCACCCGATTCTGATGGCGCTGTCCACATTGAGTCCGGTGAGGCAACGGTTGGATCTGTTGTCACGTGTGAGTTCATAGATTCATTTTGTTACGAACTTATCGGCGTTATCGTAGATGACTAAGGGAGGAATTGCATTGACGTCTTCTGCAACCGCACCAAAGCGTGGTATTAAATGGACGCCTGCGAATATTGTTACCACCATTCGCATTGTTTTCATTCCGCTTTGGCTGTTAGTCGCTGAATTAGTCACCGTGCAAGGCACAAGCGAAGTGAGTGTCGGCGGAATAGTTGTATTTGCGTTTTATGCGTTGCTTTCTCTTACAGATAAGGTCGATGGATATCTTGCTCGCAGTCGTGGAGAGGTAACGGTGTTCGGCAAGTTTATCGATCCTATTGCAGATAAACTCCTTGTCGTAACGGGTATGGTATGGCTTCTTACCTATGACGTGGTGCCTGTTTGGGCAATCGTTCTCGTGGTTGCGCGTGAGTTTCTTGTTTCTGGTTTGCGTATGATTGTCGCCTCCAGCGGAACTGTAATTGCCGCGGGTACCTTGGGCAAATGGAAGACTGCAACTACAATGCTTTCGCTTTGTGGATACATGCTTTTGCTTGCGCTGCCTGCTTCACCTGTTGTTGCAACAATAAAGTTTGGTTTGGATGTGGTGTTTTACCTTGCCATGATTCTTACTGCCTGGTCTGGCATTGATTACTTTATAAAGTCTAAGGATTACCTTGCCGAGGAATAGCATGCAAAACAATCACGAGATTTCGACCCCGTCGGATGAAGAAATTACTTCTCTTGCTGCAAACGTGATTCACAAGGCTTTGAGTCGTGATCTCTCACTTGGAACTGCAGAGTCTTGTACAGGGGGACTGGTTTCGGGAGCCCTCACGGCTGTACCAGGGTCTTCTGCGGTCGTTTTGGGAGGCGTTACGAGCTATGCCCTCTCAGTGAAACAAGCAGTGTTAGGAGTTCTTCAGGAGACACTCGATGGTCCCGGTGCAGTTTCTAGTGATTGTGCTCGTCAGATGGCGGAGGGCGCCTGCCGCGTTTTGGGGTGCAACATTGCAGTTTCCACTACAGGTATAGCAGGGCCTGGAGGTGCAGAGCCTGGAAAGCCTGTTGGAACGGTTTGGTTTGGCATTTGTTCACATGGTTCAACGCAAACTGAGGTTTGTCTGTTTGAAGGTGACAGATCGTCGGTGAGAAAACAGGCAGTATTACATGCACTTCAATTGCTTCTTCAGGCGTTAGAAAACGAGTAGTGAACACGTGTTGACTATCTGACAGATTATTGTTGTCACGTTGAGGGTTCGTATACAGCCATTTGTTTGAATGCTTTGAGAACATGGCGAAAGCAGTCATTGACTACGAACGTCTGTTCGTATACGCTGACGGAGTCAGAGAAAAAGGAGTCGCCATGGCAAAGAGCAAGAACAACGTTCGAGAGGTTCATCCAAAAACAACCGGTGAAGAACGCGAGCGTGTTATAGACGTTACAACCGCAGAGATAGAAAAGAAGTTTGGCAAGGGTTCCATCATGCGTTTTGGTGATGGTGGTCCTGCCTTAGAGGTTGAAGCTATCCCAACAGGTTCGCTCGCTTTGGATGCTGCTTTAGGCATCGGCGGTGTTCCTCGCGGCCGTATTATTGAAATATATGGTCCCGAATCTTCTGGTAAAACAACACTCTCGCTCGAAATTCTTGCTGAAGCACAAGCTATGGGTGGCGTTGTAGCCTTCATCGATGCTGAGCATGCCCTTGATCCTGGGTATGCTGCTCGTATTGGTGTTGATATAGATGAGGTACTCATCTCTCAGCCTGACACCGGAGAACAAGCTCTTGAAATATGTGACATGCTTGTTCGCTCGGGAGCAATAGATGTTGTCGTTGTAGACTCAGTTGCCGCTCTTGTTCCTCGTGCAGAAATCGAGGGTGAAATAGGCGATACCACTGTCGGCCTTCAGGCGCGTCTTATGAGTCAAGCTCTGCGCAAGCTTGCTGGTTCGCTCTCAAAATCAAAGACTACCTGCATTTTTATTAACCAGCTTCGTGAGAAGATTGGTGTTATGTTTGGAAGTCCTGAGACTACGCCAGGTGGTCGTGCGCTTAAGTTCTTTGCTTCGGTTCGCATGGACATTCGCCGTATTGATAGCATTAAAGAATCAGGCGAAATTGTTGGTAATCGCGTTCGCGTAAAGATCGTAAAGAATAAGGTTGCTCCGCCCTTCAAGCAAGCAGAGTTCGACATTATGTATGGCACGGGTATTTCTAAAGAAGGCTCTGTGCTTGATATGGGTGTCGAGTACGAGATAGTGAATAAATCTGGTGCTTGGTATACCTACGAAGGCGAGCGTCTTGGTCAGGGTAGAGAAGCAGCTAAGGAATTTTTACGCACAAATCCCGAGCTGCTTGATGAGATTGACCATAAAGTACGTAAGGCTTGCGGTCTGGAATTTGACGATGATGAGCCAGTGGGAACTCCGGTTGCCGATAACTAAGTAAGGCATACCATCATGGGGCATTCATCGTTTGATTGGTCGTGCGAGCTGCCAAATAGAAAATCCTATGTCTCTGCGCAGCCTGCGCAGAGAGCAATTCTTATCGTGCGACCAGATTCTGCGGAGGAAGAACGGCTTTCGATTCCTGTGGCTGTAGGACGAATGTTGCGTCAGCAGTCCAAGACGCTCGAAGTTCATTCACGCGCCGAGCTTCTCTATGAGCTCAAGCGGTGTGCTGAATCATGCGCATGGGAGAAGGTCTGCTCACTTGTGAGTAGGCGAGATTACTCTTCAAAAGAACTCGATGACCGACTCAAAAGAAATGGTTACACCTCTTCTGTGAGAGAACTCGTTGTTAAGCGTGCGCTCTCCTGTGGTCTTATTGATAATGATCGATTTGCTTCGGCATATATTCGAACAAAACTAGCCGCTGGATGGGGTGAACGCAGAATTGCCCTTGAGCTTTCTCATAAAGGAATAGAACTTGGAGATGTTCCTGGATGGCCTGAAGAGTTTATTGATCCGGACAATGAAGTAGATAGAGCACTGTCCCTTCTTGAACGGAAATCTCTTCCACGTGGCGATGCGTATGGAAAGCTCATGAGATTTCTGGTGTCTCGTGGTTTTCGTATGGGGTGTGCTCGCGCCGCCGTAGAAAGACGGCTTTCAGAAATCGAGGGTAACGACCAGCGTTAGTTCTTAAGACAACCGCATCGGTATCTCTCATGATGCGGTCTGTTAGCTGCGCATTGTTCGTTTGACAGGTTCGTTTTGTAACCATACGATAAAGGGGCTATTCGAGCTCAACGCCCGCCGCCTGGCGGCAGACGTCTTATATATGCCGCTTTTTGTTTCTTTACAAGCGAGCCAGATGATCTGCATGCCCTTTAGCCTGCGGTCGAAAAAGCCCGATGGCGGGTTCCGGTGGGCTGTGCCTGTCGGTCTCCTGAACTACCTTACTGAACTCGTAAATAAGGAGTACCGAATGGATACGTATCTAGCTATCGTCATTGGCATTGTGTGCCTAGCACTCGGTGCCTTTGGCGCTTCTTTAATGGCAAAAAGCCAACGCAATACAAAGGTACGGGATGCTGTCCAGCAGATTTCCGATGCCGAAGACAAAGCGAAAGAAATTCACGCTGAGGCACTTCGTCAAGCTGAAACCACCAAAAAAGAAGCTCTTATCGAGGCAAAAGAAGAAATTCTTCGATTGAAGCAAGAGTCAGAAGATGAGGCGGAGCAGCGTAAAGGTGAGCTTCGTTCTCGTGAGTCACGTATTATGCAGCGCGAGGAGTCTCTCGATAGGCGTAATGATGCGCTGGATAAACGTGAACACCAACTCTCTAGCCTGCAGGGTCAGCTCGATAGGAAACGCACCGATCTTGAGGATCTAGAACAAAAGCAGACTGCTGAGCTCGAACGAATCAGTGCTCTTACGCGTGATGATGCTCATCGTGAACTTTTAGAGCGAGTTCGCAAAGACGCAATTAAAGAAGAGGCTCAGATTCTTCGTGAATCCGAGGCGCGAGTTCGTGCGGAATCTGAAAAGACAGCTCGAGAGATTGTGTCTGTTGCTATACAGCGTTGTGCCGCAGATCAGGCAGGCGAGATTACCGTCACCTCGGTACATATTCCCTCCGACGATCTAAAGGGTCGTATTATCGGCCGTGAAGGTCGTAACATCAGGACTTTCGAGCAGGTTTCCGGCGTTTCTCTTGTTATCGACGACACACCAGAGACGGTTGTTTTGTCCAGTTTTGATCCGGTTCGTCGAGAGACTGCTCGTGTTGCTCTCGAAAATCTTATTGCTGACGGTCGTATTCATCCTGCTCGTATTGAGGAAATGTACCGTAAGGCTGAAGAGCTTGTAAATAAGCGTGTTCAGGAGGCTGGAGAGCAGGCAGCGTTTGATGCTGGTATTCATGATCTCCATCCCGAGTTGGTAAAGACGCTTGGCGCCCTTCGTTACCGCACGTCCTTTGGACAGAATGTGCTTTTCCATTCTGTTCAGGTTTCTGAGCTCTGTGGAATTATGTTCTCCGAGCTTGGTTTGGATCCAACTCCTGCAAAACGCGCTGGTCTTTTGCATGACATTGGCAAGGCAATCGATCATGACGTTGAAGGCCCGCATGCTGTTATCGGAGCTGACCTTGCACGACGCTATGGCGAGCGTCCTGAAATTGTTCATGCCATTGAGGCTCACCATGCTGATGTTGAGCCGTCTTCAGTTCTGGATGTGCTTGTACAGGCTGCTGGTGCCATCTCCGCTGCTCGCCCCGGTGCTCGTAGGGAATCCGCTGAGGCCTATATCAAGCGTCTGGAGAAGCTTGAAGAGATCTCAAATGCTCACGAAGGCGTAGAGCGTACCTATGCCATGCAAGCTGGTCGTGAGCTTCATGTTATGGTCGAACCTGAGAAAATATCTGATGCCAAGGCAACAGTTCTTGCTCATGACATTGCTCGTCAAA
>URWR01000007.1 GCA_900551595.1 uncultured Coriobacteriaceae bacterium | reverse complement strand
ACGCGAAAGCGAGACAAGTGCCTCTTGCTCCTCGGGCGCAAGCGTGGCCATGGCTTCATCCTCGGTACGCGTGATGCACCGAACCATATCGTGCGACCATTTGCCATAAGAGCCTGGTTGTAAAGCTCCATGCCTTATACCATTGCAAACGCCATGAGGATTAAAGACGATGCGCTGTACCCGGGATCTGGGCATATTCCCACTTACTACGCCCAGTCCTCACAAGCACAAGGAACGCGCTGCGGAAGGGCAATTGGACTTATGCCTTCCCGCAGCGCGTTGCGGTTACCAATGGTGGCGCACAGACACGTGTGAACCGTCATATCTATATATGATTGGACCTCTTGACCTTCAATACAGAGAATGCTCGTTTAAAGGTGTAGCGCGGTAAACCGACGCTGTGCTTGCCATATTCGATCGCCTCTTTGGGACAGCAGTTGATGCACGCCATGCAGTGGGTGCAGTCGCTACCCCAAACGGGTCGGCCGCTCTCGAGGTGGATGTTGGCGAGCGGGCACGCGCGGACGCACATGCCGCACGATATACAAGCATCGGTAAAACGGAACTTCGTCGCGTGGACAGTTGTCGGATAGAACAAGTCATTCACGATACCGCTTCTCAGCCGATCCACAAGCGAAGGATTCTTCTCGGGTAGATCGTTGCCTGCCTTGATGCATTCAATAACGCAATCTATTGCAGGCTCGGCAGCGTCGATGATGTGCTTCGCCTCCGTGGGAGCGGGCGTGGTGAACAGCGCAATGTAGTTCTCTGGCATGATGATGCCCGCACAGCCCCGGTACATCAATCCCTTCTTCGCGCACAGACGCTCGAGGTACGCTCCGGCGTTGCCAATGCTCCCGGCACAGGTCATTACAAAGTAGACGCCCGCAGGTGCCGTAATCGGTGTGTGCTCTATCAACGACTTAATAATTCGCGGGATGCGCCAGGCATATGTCGGCGTCACTAGCACAAGCGGAGTCTTGGACGTTATGGGCGAGAAATCTTCATCGCGAATCCTGTCGAAAAGGTCGAGGCGCTCGTCGCCCAACCCATCGGCTATCCGTTTCGCGACGTATCCACTGTTACCCGTTGCGGAAAAATACAGAATCATGACCGCTCCTCTGACGACACGTATCCGTATCGTACCCTCTGTCGCAGCCGACAACCGTACTTTTCCTAACAAGCGTAGGAGTACAACCATGCGCTCAGTGCCCTATCGGGCAAGCAGCTGCCGCAGTCCCGAGGAGTGGAACGACCCCGCACCGAGCGGCATATCGGGTGCAAGCGAGAACGAGCGCGGATCACTGAGATATGAAGGGTCATACGAGAACGTTACCGTCTCATCCCCATGACGCACGTTTTGATACAGCCTGCCGGCCAAAACATCCTCGCCAGCGATTTGAACGGTTACATCAAACTCCATCCCGTCACCCTCTCACGCGCTTGGGTACGTCCTGTTCCGCTCGCGCCCGACCAATGGGCGTGCGTAGGGGATCCGTTGCCCCCACGATGCCGTCAAGCATGCCCAAGATGCGGGCGACACGCAAAAAGTTCTCGAACGTACCCGCCCCCTCGCTCAGGAGCTTGCGCACAGTCGGCACAGACAAGTTCGCACGCTCTGCCAACAGTTCCATCGTGATACGCTGCTGACGGCGCGCGAGATCGAGATGTGCCGCGACCTGGCGCATAGCGCGCCAGACCGGAATGGGAGTGCGGCCTGCCATGATGCTCCTTACAGAAAGATTTACTTCTGTAAGATAGTATAAAAGAAAGATTTATTTCTATAATGCGATTCTCTTGATACCGCGAGTATCGCCCCCCACCCTTGGGCGGAATGCTCGCCGCGCTGATAAATATGATGTCAGTCGCGTTTTGTCAGAATGCATTTATTTTTTGGAGTGGCGAACGATAGCGTAGACCAGCCACTCCACCACTAAAACCCCAAGGTAAAAGATCGTCCATATCGCAAAGCTGATAAGTTTCACCTCTGGTGTCTGCACAGCCCCATGCCCGTCTATCGGCCGCAAAAAAAGAAAAACGCTAAAGCAGACGAAAAGAACAAGCTGAACGATTTGTACAATTTTCCATCCATTTGTCTTCATACTGCCATCTCCCACAGCATACATCCGGTAACGATTGAGAATCGCCTTACCGCCCTTTGCGCGCCACGACAATACAAGCGGTTATACCAATGCGATGCCAATCCACTTCCGTAAACCAAACTCCTAGAATTTGACGCAGCTCCATCTCCGAGTAGATACGTACATCGCCTTCATGGGAATGAGGCATCCAAGCGTTCATGATAGTGCGAGCTGGGACCGGCTGCCAGGCATCGCCAATGACAAAGGTGCCGCCCGGGGCAAGCACGCGCCAGACCTGAAACGCTGCACGTTCCGGATCGGGATAATGGTGAAATGAATCGTTGCACCACACCACATCGAAGCTCGCATCATGAAATGGCAGATGCTCTGCATCACCGAGCGAAATCTCAGAGGTATTTCCCAGGCGAGCACAAGCGACCTCGACCATGCGTGGTGACAAGTCGATGCAAGCAAGCCGCGCCCGCGGCACTTCCCCAATCACGCGCTCCGCAAGCACACCTGTTCCACAACCGAGATCGAGCAGACGCGGATATGCAATGCCTGTGACGGCGCGTGTCACCTCTCTCACGATATACGGGTACAGTCGACGTGCGTGTTCCCCTTTCATCCCCGTGTCATATGTTTTTGCCTGCGCGTCAAATGCCATACGCGAACGATTCTTGGAGAGCTGTGCATCCTTCTCATTCATAGTGAATCCTTTCTATTAACCAATGTTCAATATCGATTGACAAAATATACCCCGACTACAATCGGGGCGAAGTACCTAATGAAGCGTTACCTCTGATCGAAACTCAGCTAACAAGGCATGAAGATATCGGCGAGCAATCAAAAGAGTACGTTCATCTGGCCTGCTTGGACCGGAAGCAATCCCAATACAACCGTAAACCATGATTCCCGCGAGCTCGTCAGCACCTTCTGCTCTCACTCTTCGCTCGGCAGCATCTTCCTCCAACGCCCGACGCAAATGTGGTCGCACTGCCTCGCACATAGCAAGCGAGAGACGATCATGTAATGCATCGTGACCTTTCTCGTGAAAGAAATTTGCATACGTATAACCATCATGGTTTGCACCCACTTCAAGCGCGCGCTCAAGCTTATCGTCTAATGGCAAGTCGTGTTCATCTAATACCTCACATATGCCCTTTGCACAGCGTTGCGCATAATCTTCGATAGCTGCCGCAAACAAGCGTTCTTTGGAATCAAAGTAGTGATACGCCAATCCTGGTGCTACATGCGCCGCTCGCGCCACTGCACGAACTGATACATTGTCATAACCCTCTTCGGTAAAGAGCCTCATAGCGCAGGCGAGCAGTTCGCGCCGACGCTCCTCGGGATCTTTCACGGTTCTTGGCATGAGTGGTACCTCCTTCATACAGAGAGAGTACCGCTTAATTGAACATTGGTCAATAAACTCGCTAGCCATTCATCTGAAAGCCCTCATAGCCTTGCATGACAGCTACTGGCAGAAAGCCCTACACCTCGAGGTATGCGAGAAACGCATCTGCCTCATCGGCAAGCTCGTTGCGCAAATCGTTTGTAAGTGTGAGCACGTCCGTCGTGTACGCCGCACGGTCGAGCTTCACACCCACCTGCGGAGCTTTCATGAGATCCATCTGCATGGCAGCAGCTAGATCGCTCAGCTTTGCTCGAGCTCCAGCGCCACCGGACGCACCGGCAGCGGAACTTATCGCAAGTTTCTTCTTATTCGTCACTGCTGTAGCCCGGTCTCCGGGGACTACAGGACGACTCAGCCAATCAAGGAGATTTTTGAGAACACCTGGATAGCTGTAGTTGTATTCAGGCGTGAAGATCCAGATACCATCCGCGGCAGCGACGACGGCGCGTACACGCTCGACAGCTGCCGGCGTCGGAAACTCAATATCCTGGTTCATGAAGGGGAGATCCCGAAAGTCAAGTACCTCGATTTCGGCGCGCCCCGCCAGAAGCTCTGCCGCAGCATCGGCGAGCTGACGGTTGAAGGAGCGCTCCCGCAAGGAGCCGACGACAATCACGATGCGCTTCATAGCTTCCCCTATCTCACTTGGACCGGAGCACAACAAACATCCGGTGCGAACCGCCCTGAAGATATCGTACCCAAATAGCATTTATACGCCGAACACCCATCGGCGGCAGGACAGCGGAATCCGGTACTGTCCGCATGCGCCACTTGACCCCTCAAACCCAACGTGATAAAAAGCTGGTCACGCACAGAGCTCCTGTCACCGGACGGGATATACGCCAGTGCCCCTGCCTTAGGTCATAGTGGCGGGGGCCCTGGCGTTTTTTTGTAGAGAGGAAACGTCATGCTTGCTCTTGTCGGAACTGTATTGGTAACGAGCTTTCTTGATAGCCTCAATCCCTCAGCCATCGCTCAAGAACTCTTGCTCTTAGCGATTGCTCCAAGAAAACACGACGTTTGGTGGTTTATCATTGGCATCGCTCTTGCCAATCTAGCTCTTGGTTTTGCTATCTATTTAGGTATAGCTGCGCTGGTTACTGAGGTTTTTTCCTCACTGCTCATTGCTTATCCGCTTCATGTTTATGCAGTCGCAACAATTGTTGGACCTCTTCTGGTTGCTGTCTGCATCCGCCTTG
This sequence comes from uncultured Coriobacteriaceae bacterium, assembly GCA_900551595.1. Classification (GTDB taxonomy): domain Bacteria; phylum Actinomycetota; class Coriobacteriia; order Coriobacteriales; family Atopobiaceae; genus Coprovicinus; species Coprovicinus avistercoris. The sequence continues at coordinate 17,967 of URWR01000007.1, read as the reverse complement.
TCATACAAGCAAGATCACGTCGAGAAACCCCTGTTCAGGATGCCCCTCACAAACCAACAAATCTTGGTCCTGTCTCTCTATTTTCGATGGGTGCAGCATTTTGCGCTGTCGAGCTCACTAGCGCCCTGCCATACTTTGGCTTTATGACATTGCTTGCTTCTCAACAACCCCCAATGCTCGTAGCGGCTGCATTTCTCGCTGCATACAATACTGTTTACGCAGCACCTCTCATTGTTATCAAGCTTTGCTACATGAAAATGCGTAACACGACAGCCGTCTCCACACTCGAGCAAATTCTTGGTAAGCTTGCCAGCTATGTTATCCCCGCAGTTCTTGGTGTTGTGGGCATCGCTCTTGCCAGTTATGGAATTACAGGACTTTTAGGTTAAATCAGCAAATCATGTTGTGAGCTGCACGATACAGCTGCCGCTTCTATCGTGCAGCTTTTCAATTTTTTAGCCATGATATTGGCAGGCTTCACCTATACATACTGCGTTAGATTCTGAGACTGCACAGGTTGGATTCTGGTTCGGTAACGTAAGTTCTACCCCAAGCGCACGCGAGAACCACGGTGTTGCCTCACGAACTGCAATGCGCGCATCGCGTTTACAACAGCGCGGAGCACCTGCAAGTGCGATCTGTTTAAGCAGATCAGCTACCATAAGCTGCGTTTCACTCCATCCTTCGGATTTGAGAGGAGCATTATCTTGGGCAATTGCAAGTGCCATCCCACATGACACTGCTGCTCCACACGTACCCCATCGCGCACACGCTGCTCCAGGCACACATGCAGATCGTGCCATTAGTTCGTCAAGCTGAGCATCAAGATTGCTGTTATAACCAGCATTCACGGCACAGGTGAGAAGCGCTGCGCCCGTCAAAAAATGATGAACTGGCCCAAAAGCAGGACACTCTGGTGCGGCCATCAGCTCTTCAAGCATATCAGCCGGACAAGTCATTTTACTCTGTTGGCATAACTCCTTAGCCCATGAAAACTCAGCTGCTTTCTCGCCCATCGCGCTTCCTTTCCACCTTCGCTATATATCGATACTTATCAATATAATTATTATATCGATGTATGTAAATATATCGAGTAAAATTGTTCTATCGCTCATGGGCCAAGGAGGATTTCATGGTTGATACGTCAAGCACCACATCTATACAAACAAAGCAACCTGTCCTTACCTCTGAATGCACATCAGACATATCTGCCGTGCTCGATATCACAGCTCTGCGAGCGCTTGCCGACGAAACACGCCTTACCATCATCACCACTCTTGCGAGTAAGGGAGAGCTCTGTGCTTGCAAGCTCTTAGATCACTTAAACGTTAGCCAAAGCACGCTTTCTCATCACATGAAAGTGCTTATCGAAGCAGGACTTATTACCCAACGCAAGGAGGGCCGCTGGTCCCATTATCAACTCAATACCGATTCTATAAGGCGACTTGGAGATTCCATTGCTGCATTAGGATCACGTGAAAATGGTTAGTTCAGCACCTTTTCTAAGATGCTCATAAAGCCCCAGCCACAGCAAAATCCAATTGCCGCACCAATCACAATCTTTACAGCGAGCTTTATCCACCAATTGTTGCCAGCTTTTTGATTTCTTTCGCTCAAGACATCAGGATTTTCTCCCTGCATGAAGGCTTCTATTGAACGATATGAATAGAGTTGATTATCGTTCTTAATTTTCTCTGCTATTCCCGCGCTTATCACGGCAGGAATAAAGAACAAGATCGCTGGTACTAAGATAATTGGCAAAGATACGTCCATGAGCGCAGTAACAATTGTCCACACCAGGGCTACAACACCTGAAACAACCATCACAATGCTGAGCTTGTTCAATTTCTTTGCTTCTGCTGACAAAACTGCGTTCATCTTTTCCACATCTCCTTTTATCAGTGCATCAACACTTACGTCGAAGAGATTGCTCAGTAATAGCAGGCTCTGCACATCGGGATACGTTCGATCTGTTTCCCAGTTCGAGATCGTTTGACGTGATACATAAATTGCCTCAGCAAGCTGTTCCTGAGACATACCCAAACGAACTCGATGTTCCTTGATATGCCGACTAAGCTCCACGTGCAATCCCTTCAAATTGGAAATGTGTCAGAAGTGAGCTCACTCTACCATCCAAAAGCTTTGACATTGGGTATCCAGGCGCAATTTTGGTTTGTCAAAAGGATTTTGCAAGGCGCTTTACCTCGTGTTTTATAGAATTGGCAACGATTATCTCACGCCGATATCTCGTGCTTTAACAGCGGTAGTCAGGTTTCTGATGGCACCTTTTACTATTGTTGACAGCCCTCATACAGACTGCTGTTAGGCGACCTTTGTAGGCTCTATCTCCCGATACATGGCGATTGCGGGAGGTAGGTATGAACAGTGAGACACAAGGTTACATGCCAGCTAGGCGTACGTTTACTCATGCCCCCCGAAAGGGGAGACGTCGCGCGCGCATTCTTGGTGGGGATAAGCTCTTTGGCGGTATACCGGTCGGGCCAGGACATGCAGGCAGACAACTACGTCCTCTTCTAGGGTTGCTTTCTGTCTTATTGGTATGTGTAGGTATGACGCCCTTGTTGTTTCTAAACTCGTGCAACCACAACAATAAGGAGAACCAGGCTACTTATCCTCACATTAAAAATTACCTTGTGGAAAACCTCGATCCCTCACTTGTAGGGCAACAAGTAAGTGAAAATAATCCCCAAGCTCGCATACCCAATGGTATTCAAGTGCTGGCAAACGCTGGCTCACTTACCAATAGTGAGGATATCCGCGACACAGGACAACTCATTTATGTGCGATATACCTTGGCAGATCAGAGGGAGGTGCGGCAAGACGAGACGCTTGATTCTGTTTGGGAAGACCCAGAACATGCAGCGCAAACAGTCTGGTCTCAATCGGAAACTGTCACAAATGTTTATGACGTCGGCCTCAGCGATTACTACGTTGCACTTATAGATAACACCAAGCTAAATAATGCAGGAGAAGTTTTAGATGCAGCTTTTGCAGAACACAACACCCATGGAGAAGCTCTAGAAGGAATTATCTTTGATAAAGATACCGGTATTGCCTACATTCCTCACGCGCTCTATACCGCAGATAACTCTTCTGAGGACTTTCATCCAATATCTGCTCAGCTACTTCTCTCATATGATTTTGATGCCGATAGAACAACCGTTATCGATGTAACGTACGACAACAAACGAACTGACCTTTCTGCAGTAGCTGAACGAATGCCTGTGTCTGCAGACGGTCTTGATGTTACCTATACCGTTCCGGTAGTTGCTGAGCAAGATGCCAACAAAATAACGCTTTCTAACCTTGCAGTGTATCTCGGAGACTCCGAACGACCCTTAGCATTACAAGAAGGGATAAATGCCAAATATGACAACAACACGGGTGAACTAGAACTGCTTGGAAGCGCTCTTACCGTATCTTCTATTCGCATAGAGATACTTCCCGATGATTTTTCCGACACCGTAATTGATGCAATAAGCTCTTCCACTATTGCATATGCTGCCGAATCGAGTTCTTTGGGTATGTGGCCTTATGGCAAACTCAACAACCTTGATATTTCAAAACTGCAAGAGGGTATGGCAGTTTCCTATAAGGCTCCAGTTAAATACGACTACAACCATAATCACTTTGCAGATATCCCTTGGGCGGGGCAAATGTTCTGGAAAACAGTCCCGTATGTCTATACAAGTTTTGAGAATGGCTCGGATGATTATTCTGTTGGTAGCTCTAACTGGGTTTTTCAGCAGATAAAGAATGGAACGAGCTGGGAAACCCTCAAGGACCATATTTCATCAACGCCTGTTTCAGCCTCTCCTGGTGATATTAACTTTATGTTTGCTTTACCTGGGGACAATTCAGTTGGCACTGATCTCGGAGGCTTGGACTGGTCGGGTCTCATTTCTCCAATTCAAGGTTTTCAGGATAACCCAAAGTACGATACATGGATCAATACGGTTGCCTTTTGTTCGCATATCACTCAGCCCGATAATCACCTCACTATTGACGAAGCGTATAACGATTCATTTGGCACCGTCACAATGCGTGTTCTCAAAATAGAACCTCGCGGCAATAATCCGTATGTCATCATTGGTTTTTGTTCGCCGCAAGTAAGTACTCAGTCAGGTATAGCGGTCATTAAATTTGGCATTCAGTCGCAGGGAACCTTATCTCTCTCAAAAGAAAGTGCTGAGATTTCCATTACACAATCGAACCCGCTCTATTCTCTTGGCGGAGCAGAATACGGAGTTTATTCTGACAGTGCCTGCACAGCAAAAGTGGGGACTATTGTCACTGACGAAGCCGGATCAGGAAAACTGGAAGGTCTCACCGCAGGAACATACTATATACGCGAAGACAAAGCTCCTGCTGGCTTTTATCCTGATGACACCGTAAAAGAAGTACAAATCACAGCTGGTAATACAACAGAAGAAACCATACATGAACAGCCCGGATACGATATTGCCTGGAATCTCATTCAGAAACTCGATTCTCAATTAGGTGCAACTGCCCAAGGGTCCGCCACATTAGCAGGAGCGCAGTTTAAGATTTCTCACTACGGAACATCTAACGGCGATATTAGTGGAACACCTCTAAGGACATGGATCTTAGAATCAGATAATCAAGGGCGCGTTTCTTTCGATACCGCTACGTTTGTAGACGGTGAACCTTATCAAACCACCTCAGGTCAAACTGCGCTTCCTCTTGGAACCTACGCAATACAAGAGATTAAACCACCAGAAGGCTATCTCCTTACTGATACTTCAACGCACGTGGCAATCCTAGAATCAAATGAGTCAAATACTGGAGTTCAGTGGAAGAATTTAAACAATTGGTTCATGGAAGCAAGTGATTCTTCTATGCAAGGCAGGGGTATTTCTGACAAGGTGCAACGAGGATCAGTCAAGCTAACCAAGATTGATAAAGAAACTGGTAAATCTGCACCACTTGGTGCCGCAACACTTGAGGGAACGACTTTTACTATCACCTATGAAGGCTCTTCTCCCATTGTTGTTGAAGGTAAAACGCTCTTTCAAAATGATCTCGTTATGACTATAGCCACAGAGCCGGTATCAACAGATGAGGGTGTTATTTATCAAGCTCAGACAGCCGAGAATGTTCTGCCGGTTGGTAACTACCGGATAGAAGAACAGTCGAGTGGCGAAGGGTATGTTCTTGGACATTACGAAACATCATTTGAAATCACGCCAAACAATACAGAAGTGGAACTCATACCTGCAGAAAATCCAGTTATTCGTGGAGGCTTACAATTCAACAAAGTTGACGGCGATAGCCAGCAAGCTTTATCAGGAATCCCCTTTTTAATCGTTGCTCAATCAGATGCAGATGGTGATGGTATACATGAGCAGCATCTTGCACTCACTGATAAAAATGGCCTCATCTCAACTGAAGTTGGAGAACTCTCCAATAAGAACGACGAAGCTTTATTGCAAAATGAAGATGGATCATGGGCGGTAGATGAATCTAAGCTCGATCCTGATGCTGGTATTTGGTTCTCTGGTAGAACAGACCTTGAAACCACCCCTCACAACGATCGATCTGCTCTTCCGTTTGATACTTACACCGTCAACGAACTCCCTTGTAAGACTAATGAAGGGAAGCGGTTGGTTAGCTTTTCTGTTGTCATTTCACAAGACGGCGTTCTTATCAATCGCGGCACCATTACTAATGAAAATGGACCGGCACTCGCCACTGAATTAGTCGCTTCGGATAGCCTCTTACATACCATTCCTGCTCAAAAGGTTCAGCTCACCGATACCGTAAGCTATGAAGGACTTGAACGTGGAGTCTCTTACGAAATTAAAGGTCGGCTGGTTCGCCAAGCCACTGGAGAAGCACTTCTCGATTCACAAGGAAATGAAATTGTCGTTACTAAAACCTTTACTGCCAGTCTTTCTACCGGCAGCATAGATATGTCTTTCGAGCTTGATGCGACGGATCTTTCAGGACAATCTATTGTTGCCTATGAAACACTCTATCGCGACGGACAGCCTGTTGCAGAACATGAGGATTTAAACGATGAGAATCAAACAGTTTCTGTTCCTCAAATAGCCACCAAAGCATCGGTAGCAGGTAAAAAGGTTTCCGCTTCAACAGGTGAAGCAACCATTGATGACCTTGTAACTTGTTCTAATTTAGTCCCAGGCGAGCACTATCAATTACATGCATACTTGGTAGACGCTGAATCTGGAGATATGGTCCTAGAGAATGAAGAAGCTGTCACAGCAACACAAGATTTTGTTGCAGAAGCACCCAATGAGACACATCAGATGGGATTGTCTCTTAATGGAGCAAATGTATCCGGCAAAACACTGGTTGTAATGGAACAACTTTCTCAAAATGGTCGTATTGTTGCAGCGCACGAAGACCCCACTAGCCAAGACCAGTCTGTCTCCTTTGCATCAATTGGAACAACTCTTGTCGATGCCGCTGATAGCGACCATCACATTACGTCTCACGATGAAATCCAACTTATTGATACCGTGAGTTATGAAGGTCTTGAGTCAGGAACACCATACACACTTAAAGGTCATCTTGTTGATGGACAAACGGGTAATGAGCTTGTTCAAGAAGATGGATCCCCTCTGATAGCATCCATCGAGTTTGTTGCAGATCAACCAAGCGGAACAGTTGACGTTACTTTTTCTCTTCCAGCCCAAGCTTTATCAAATGTTGAGAAAATCGTGGCATTTGAGTTTCTCTATGATCAAGAAGGAAGAGAGCTTGCAAACCATGCTTCACTAGACGACACCAATCAGACTGTGTATCTTCCCTCAATTGGCACAACACTTGAAGAAGCATCTTCAAATAAACACCAGGTAGAGGCCACTGAATCTGTAGAGCTTATCGATACCGTTGTTTATCGTGGTCTTGAGCCGGGGCGTTCATACCAACTTACTGGAACACTTATGGATGCCAAGACAGGAAATGTCCTACAAGACTATAGTGGCAAACCGATTACAGCAGAAATATCTTTCACTTCTGAATCGTCCGATGGATCCGAGCAAGTTCACTTCACTTTTAATGCCAATAATCTTGCAGGAACATCGGCAGTTGCATTTGAGCAATTAAGAACCGAAGGTACTTTAGTGGCTTCGCATGAAGATCTTGCTGATAAAAACCAGACGGTCAATTTTATAAAACCATCGAGCGGCGCACGTGAGAGTGTCCCCAAGACTTCTGATAGTACCTTCTTCCCATACGTATTTGTATTGGCGGGAGGTGCTTTGCTAAGCCTTGGATATCTTTTAAGAAAGCGTTTGTCCCATGAAAAAGGAGTATCTCGCAGACCAACGAAACGTCTGAAGTAGCTCCTAAAGATAGAACCCCATTGCCTGAATAGTCAGGCAATGGGGTTCTTAAGCCCGTTGGTTAATTACTACTATGCGCGGCGAACAATTTCGCAAACGAGATCACGCACAGCAGCAACCTGACGCTCGTCTATCTGTTCGGGCACATCCTCTGGTGTGTGGGATAACGCCGGATTGATACCATCGTCACTACCCATAATGGTAATAGAGCGCAGAGAAGACTGCATTGCTGCCGTTGCATCAGTTCCTTCAGGCAACGAAGCGATTTTCTCCAAGTCAACATGCAGGTCTTTAGCGGTATTTGTGAGCATCCGCACCAATCTTCTATCGGCACGGCGCTTGTTATGGATGCCCTCTTCTGCCACATATGACAGTCGTCCTGCACCAACAGAGTCGAGGTTGATGAGGAAAGCCCCACGGCATGACGTCCTATGTTCTGCCAAGAATGCTTTTATACCTGCATGGTCAAGTGCAGAGGCACCGAGGGCAACAAACCAAATATCATGAGCAATGAGCTCATCATCGCCCATGCTCAAAATGGCTTCGCGCAACTCTTCTTCACTTGGAGCATTCTCTATATTCTCCCCGCCATCAATAACACGGAATTGAGCTGAAGAGGTTGCTCCGCCTTTCCACTTTCCGCCACGGCGGGGACGAGGAGAACGATGGCTGTTCTCTTCATCACGTTCGAAGTTTTCCCAGCTACCAATTGCTTGGCCATCTCGTTTAGCATCGAAATCTTCTTCAACGCCAAGCCATTCACTCATGCTCTCTTGCTCTTCTTTACGTTTACGTCCGAAGAGGCGATGTGCTTTTCTCCGGGGTTTCGCAGGAGCCTCTGTCATCGGATCAGAAGTGAGTTGCTTTACTTCGGGAACAACTTCTTGAACAGTATCCACCTCTACTTTACTCGTACTAATTGTTTGATCTGCTGCATTGGATGCTTGCTCTATTTGATCAAGCGGCATTGCAACAGTCTCTTCACCCAAAGAAGGGATAGAAGCACTTGAAATTGTTGCTTTTTTCGTCGGTGTAGCTTCTGTTTCAGATGCAAAAGGATCGTTCTCGGCAACGGAGGGATCTGGCAAATCAAATAGAGCTGCACGACGTCCGAAGCTCACTGCCTTAGGCTTAAATGTTGTAGTGCCCCACTCAGGATCATCCGGAGTTTCAGGTGTTGCCGTTTCAATCGGAGCTGAAGGAACGGTAGCATCTGCATCTGTACTAAATCCTGAGTCATCACCATCGCCTGACATAGGTGCCGTACCATCTGCGTCAGCTTCTTCGACTGGTTCCTGCTCGACAACCTCCTCGGCAACTACTTCAACGACTTCGTTGTTATCATCTTCAGCTGAAGCGCTCTTCAGCTCTTCATCCTTCATGGAAACTGTTTCTTCAGCAGAAGGCTGCTCAATTACAGCTTCTTCGACCTCTTCATTACTGGTAACTTCGTCAGAAACATCTGTTAGGGTCGTAGTTTCATCCTGCTCGGACACAACATCCTCGGATGCAGCATCATCGGCAGACACATCGCTCACTTCAGATGCAACTTCCTTATGAGATATAACCTCTTCAGAACGTGCTGGCACCGAGACAACTCGCTTTACTGGAACCTTGCGCGTGATCTCTTCAATCGGCTGAGGATCAAGATATTCAATCTCACAATCCTTGGGAAGCATTCCCAACTTAGCTACTACTTCTTTGCCGTGACGAACACCAACTACTTCTTCGTATCGGTATCCGACAACCTCTTCTACATATTCAATTTCTTCCTGAGGAACAGACTCACTAACAGTTGTCTCTTCTATTGGCTGTTCATAAGAGCGCTCAGGTGTTGGAACATAGTCAGGATCAAGATCATCTGACTGAGGTCTAACTTCGTTCAGTATCGAAAGAAGCGTTGCAACCGAAGATTTATTATCGTTAGAACCAACGGTACAAGGCATAAAACGCTCGGCTACTGTAGCAACACCTTTTACTGCAGCTGGAATAGCAACAACAATGCCAACAATCCAGAAAATACGGCCTACCATACTTCCTGCAGCGAAGAGCTGAATAAGCGCACAAATTGCGACAACAGGAATACTAATTACCGACACCTTATTTATATATGCGTGGAAGGGGGCAAGCTTTGAGGAAAAGAGGAAGTTTTCGCGAGGCGTGTCGTAGTGTGCAACAACAATAATGGGACGGTTTCCTTTAGAAACAAGTGGGCCGGAAGCCTTATGGCGCGCAATGACATTTTGACTACGTGCGGGAGGAGAATAGCGCGTCAGTAAATCATTGCCCATAAAATCAAGCGCAAGAATGACTCCTGAGGCAACTGCCAATACTCCAAAGACAATGGTAAGAGGCAGAATGCCAATACCTGCAATAAGTACGCCAACCAACAGTATGATCTGCAAAATACCGCGCATAAAGGGTGCAGCAGAAGAGGCATCAAACTCTTCAATGTCAACCTCAACATCGTGCCGCTTCATAACACCAGCGATAGTTTGAGCTGCTTGGAGTTCCTCTTGACTATTTGCTGGAGCAATAGGCACTTTTTGCTCTAGGAAATCAAGATACTTATGTACGCTACTCGCCATACCTATTCATCCTCCGTAAACGGGGGTTCCACACCTTCCGATACTTTTAATATGCATGAGTATACGTCTCTACCTGCTCTCGCGTCTCAATAGAGCGTATTCCCCACCCAAATGGTGCAATCGAAATTGCTCGCCTTTCTCCTTATAACTATTCCTATTGGAAAGATTATCTCCCAAAATGCGATATATCGTTTTATTAGACTCATACAATTGCCATGACACTATCAAATAGCACTTGAAAACAGTCGTAGATTGAGAAGCTTATGACTAAATATCCTGCAAACGATAGAGAATCTCATCTCAACAGCGACGAAACAATGGCGGAACGTCTTGCGACTTTAGCGCTCCTTTTTATGAATACGCACCATCCCGTTGATTCTAAATACATCCTCAAGACACTCTATATTCAAGGTGAAGATCCAAGTAAAAAAGAAGTTGAGACTGCAAAGAAAACCTTTGATAGGGATAGAAAGCGTCTTGCCTCCTGTGGGATACACATCATTTCTGTAACCCTCTCAGATGGAGCCAATGCTTATCAGGTTGATGAGCGTTCCTCTTTTGTTGATTCCCAAACGCTTTCTACAAGAGACGCCTTTATCCTGGATATGGTGTGTCAACCTTTGCTTAACGATCCTTCTTTTCCTTATGCGGAAGATCTACGTTTGGCTCTTGCAAAGATTGATCGCAGTTTTCAATCCTCTTCCACGCTTTCGCCGCAGCGTCTATTCAAAGACAGTGCCCCGCAAAGCACTTTCTCAAAAGCAGCAGCAACAGTGCGGTCGAGTTATATGTCACTCCATGCTTGTCACATTGTTTATACCGACACGAACGGTATAACCTCTGAGCGTGACATTGCCCCATTCGGTTTATTCGGATTAAGAAACTCTATTTACGTAGTGGCAGCTGCTGTTGAAAATAATCAAATCAACAGCGAGAAAATGAGAACCTTTAATATTGAGCGTATCCGTAGCGCTCAGGAACTACCCTCTCTTTCATTTCAAATTCCTGTTGATTTTGACCTTCAAGACTATATCCGGCTTCCTTTTCAAATTGGCCACATCAACTGCAAAGGAACGTTCCTCGTTCCAGATAAATTTGAGTCAGATTTGCGACAGATCGTAGGAAAAGCAGGGGTGTTCTACCGAACCGAGCAAGGTTTATTTTTAAAGGTGCCTATAAGTTGTGAGAAAAGCGCAGCTCAATGGGGAATTGCCTGGAGTCTTATTCCAGTTGAGCCAGCATCATTTGTTTGTATCTGGCAAGAAATGATTGAGAGGTCATGCAATGGCTAAACCGAGTTCTTCATCTCAAAGTAGAGGAAGAAAAGGAGGCGTCGAACTTTCACGTCAACTCATCGCCTTGCTTGCCTCATTTGAACATGAAAACGATACGATTACGCTTTCAGGTGTAATGGAACGTTTAAATATTGATGAAAGACAAGCTCAGCGGCTTATGGATATGCTGCTCGATATTGCAGCAACTGAAAACTACTATGTATCCCTCTATCCTTCCGATGATTTAACGGGCATCTCCCTTGCTTTTGATCAAGGCATGCATGGCAGAGCTCTCCGGCTCACACGAGAAGAAACCATTTCTTTGCTAGCAGCCTTGGAGCAAATTGGGATTCCAAAAAATGATCCAACAAGAAGCAAGATTCAAACAATGCTGGGATCAGTTGATACAGCAAACACCACTATGGAACATCTTGTTTCTCCTTCTGGCACACCTGACATTGCTCACGCCATCACAACATGCATGCAAGCAATTATCGACAAACATATTCTTAGTATGGATTACTGCGGCGCAGGTGACACTACTGCTACTCACAGACATGTCATCCCTCGACAGTTACAACAAGATTCAGGCTTTTGGTATCTCGATTGTTGGGATCTCGATCGAGCGGACTCACGTTTATTCAGACTTGATCGTATGACCAATGTTTGTGACGAGGGTGATATGCCTGAGCGTTCTCTTAAACAGAATTCAGCATCTCAACCATCAAGCGCTGATCAAACACCCTATAGTGTCACCCTCACGTTTGAAAATGATGAACCTCTCAAACTGTTCAATTGGCATGAATTAGAGCGAAAAGAACTAGCTGATGGGCGCATTCGTATACGTACTCCGTATTTAGGTGGAGATTGGCTTGTTCGCCATATTGCAGCTTGTGCATCACAAGTAACCTGCAATAACAAATTCATCATGGAACGCGCTAAGAAATACGCCCAATCGTTACAACTAACTGCTAGTGAGTACTACGACGCCAACTCTCAATAAATCGTTTTACGTGTCCCTCTTCAAGTATCGTTACATTTGAAGAGGGCAAACTATTGATAAATTGGCGTCCATAACTTTTTGTAACGAGTCGAGAATCTGCAAGTACGAGGACGCCTTTGTCGGTTGATGATCGAATCAATCGACCAGCCGCTTGCTTTACCGAAAGCACTGCCTCTGGAAGTGAATATCGCCACCAAGCGCGCTGCTCCCTCCTGTCCCTCTCAAGTGAAAGAGGATCGGTTGGACTAGAGAAAGGCAATTTCGGAATAACCACGCACCGTAGCGTATCGCCAGCAGCATCAAAACCCTCCCAAAAGGCTTTAAGTGCAAAGAGGGAGAGACTCTTCTCAGCGAGAAATCTATCGCGAATTTGTCGAACTCCGGCACCACGTTCATGCATTGCAAGATCAAGTCCCTTCTCAGCAAGAAGAGGCTTGAGCTTTTCGTATGTTCGTTCCATTTCTCGCCGGTTAGTAAACAGCGTTAAAACAGACCCGCCCATACTTACATGAACATCCAAAAGAAGTTTTTCAAGCTCATCGAGATACTGTCTGTCGTTTGGCTGTGGTAAATCGCGTGCTATGACAACACGCATGTTTGAATCGTAATCGAAGCTCGAGTCCAAACGAATCGATGAGTACAGAGAGCTGCTTAATCTATCAAGACCAACAGCATGTTTGAAGTGTGAGAAATCATCTCCTACAGCAATTGTTGCCGAGGTAAAGACCACGCTCATCATCTCTGGCAACCATCGTTCTGCAAGCTCAGCACCTACATCGATCTTCTCTGCTATTAAGGCTTCATTAGAGCTACGGTTGCGAGATCGCGTAACTTGGGCTGAATACACATAGCTATCATCTGTGCCTTCAATTACCAGACGAACGCCTTCCAACAATCGTTCAAACACAGCTTTATGTTCGCCAAGATCTACTACAGCTTCTTTTACTGTTTCGACTGCTAACGCAGAAGCCTCACCGAGACATTTAACGGTCTCCTCGAGACTTCTGATAGCTGTTAAGCCGGCTTCGAAAACTCGTTCCCAAGCTTCATGCGAACGTTCTTCTGGACCAATCCAAACAGTCACTGCCTCATAAGAGTTTCTTCTACCAGCAGCTTTAAGACTTACAAAATCGCCTACTTCTTCAAATAACTCGGCACACGCAAGTTGTGCACGCGATGCTGCTGAGGCAGTCTTTGTAAGTATTCCCTGTAATGTTGTTGCTGCTTCTACTGAAGAAGCCTGCACCATTAATAAATGAAGAGCTCCTGTTCTTGTACCACCAAGTGCTTCAAATGCAGCTCTCGTAGTTTGCGAAGATGCTTCACGCGCCCATTGTCTTCGAGCTTCTCCTTCAAAAGAATGTGCCTCATCGACAATCCAGTGACGTATGGGAGGTAAAACATTACCTTCAGCTTCAACATTGCGCAGAAGCAGCGAATGGTTCGTCACTACAATATCAGCACATGCTGCACGTCTCCGTGCACCGTGAACTAAACATCCTTTTGAGAAAAAGGGACAGCGTGTTTTTTGACACTCTTCTGATGTAGTAGTAATCATCTGTCGTGGAACTGAGCGCCATCTAATACCGAGAGCATCCAGATCCCCTGAAGGGGATTGGCAGGCATACGCGAGCACTACCGCAAGAGCAGTCAGCATATCTTGTTCGATAGTATTTGTAGATTTGTTTTTCTCTTCGACCTGCTCTAAAGGCAACTCTCCGGTTATTGCGCGCATTACACGCAGAAGACATGGATAGTGCTCATACCCCTTGAGACTAAAAAACGTTAGGCCTTGAGGTAATGCTCTATCAAGTGCTGGGAGCTCATGAGATACAAGCTGATCAGTTAAGGCATTTGTTTTAGTTGCAATTCCTACCGTTACATTATTTTTTTGTGCATATAAAACCGATGGCAACAGATAGGCAATTGATTTTCCAACGCCCGTACCAGCCTCAATACAGCGATGTGTCGATGTTGCCTGTGCTTTGCGAACTTCTTCTGCCATCTGCAGCTGTTCTGGTCTGCACTCAAAACAGTCATACATTTTCTGCACAATGCCACCAGGCGCAAATGCATCGGCAACTTCCTCAGATGATGGAGCTACGGGCGGCCAGTCAAGCTCAGCGGCATCCTCATGCTGTTGATCATCCGTTGCATCGAGCAAATCTCTTCTCACTTGTTCCATTGAGAAGGTTGCTTCGGGGTTTTCTAATGCAAGATGTGTAAAGATTGGCCTGAACTGCCAATACACATCCTCATGCATGTTCGCTAAAACATTCATTAATCCCGCTGGCATATCAGAAAGAGCACAGAGAATAATTCTCCACATACCAGCTAATGCATCTACATCATCCATAGCGCGATGCGAAACTGCAGCGCATCCAAATGCTTGAGCCATATCCGACAGTCGATGAGATGAAAGACGCGGCAGAGCGATTCTCGACAAAGCTAGCGTATCGATCCAGTTTTCAGAGACATTAACGCCACCTTTTACTTTTTCGATAAACGTCCTGTCGAAGGTGGCATTATGAGCAAGAACAGGAACGCCTCCGACAAATTCGGCTAATTCTGCCACCGCTTTTTTGGATGTAGGCGCATCTATAACGTCCGCATTTTTAATTCCCGTTAACTGCTTAATTTGTTCTGGAATCGGCTTACCAGGATGCACAAATGTATGGAATCTATCTACTACATTCCGTCCATTTAATCGCGCGGCAGCTATCTCAATAAGTTCGCAGTTTTTGAAGGAAAGACCTGTTGTCTCAGTATCAAGGACAACCACATCTTCTTCCAAAAGTCCGAAATCTTGCTGAGAAGCACGCTCGGCAAGCGTATGGTAGGACGCTTTTATTCGAGCGGGTGTATCCGGAAGAATAAGTTCATCAAGGGTAGGACTTATTACGTCGCTCATCTCACGCCTCAAAACGCTCAAATGCCAGTTCAATAAGCCTACGACAAAGCTCAGGGAACTCTATTCCTGCATGTCGTGCTGAGTCAGGAAGAAGAGAGGTTTCTGTCATACCAGGAATTGTATTTGTCTCGAGAATAACTGGCTCTCCATCTGCTGTAACAATGAAGTCAGACCGAGAAGCTCCCGCACAGCCAAGCGCTTTATGAGCAATAACGGCATACTCTTGTGCTTTTTTGTATATATCCTCATCTAGGCGAGCAGGGATAACATGATGTTTAGACGGATCCTCGTACTTCACCTTAAGGTCGTAAAAATCTGCTCCTGTAACAATTTCAATTATTGGGAGAGCTTGCGGATCTTCATTGCCTAATACTGGGACAGTAATTTCTGTTCCTTCTATACATTGTTCTATAAGGGCAGAGCTACCACCACTTTGTGCTTTTGTTATTGCATCTTGGAGTTGATCTTCCTTTGTAACTTTTGTTACTCCAAAACTTGAACCATTACAGGCTGGCTTAACAAAAATTGGTAGTCCCAACCTTTCAACAAGGCTATGAAGCTCCTCTAATGAACACTTCTTAGAAGCTGATATTTCAATTCCTTCTGGAACAGGAATACCTGCTTCCTTATATACCTGTTTTGCAATGTTTTTCTCTGTTGCCATTGCGCTGGCAAGGACTCCTGAGAAGGTATAGGGGATATGTAGTATTTCACAAAGACCCTGAATACACCCATCCTCACCGTACTGTCCATGCATAGCTATAAACGCAACATCATAATTACCTTGTGCGAGCTGTATAGTTGCACAGGAATCTGAGATGTCTATTACATCAATATTGATAAATCCAGCATCCTGCAAGGCTTGTGCACAAGCCTGGCCACTTGCACGCGATATTTCTTTTTCATCGGACCAACCGCCAGTGATAAGAGCAACTTTACAGGTATCCAGTTTTATATCTCTCAAGGCCGATTCCTTTCATCGCGCCACATGGGCCTTATAGATCTTTTCGCTAAGTTATCTCTTAGTCCTTCTGAAATGTAGAACTGTGTTTCTCTTTAACCTTCTTCGCTGGTATTCTTTTCCCGTGGGTCTTGAGGATACCCCCACTTAGATATTTAAGGAACTCAGAGACAGGTTTTATCATGCATTCTGACCAGACTTCTCAAAATCGTTCTCTCAGCCCTTCAGAAAACAAGCTCACAACGATTCGTGATCTTACGCATGAGCAAATCGCAGACCTTATGGCTGAGTTTAAACAACCTGCGTTTCGCGTGAAACAAATTGAAGATTGGATTTGGAACAAGCATGTTGAGAACTTTGACCAAATGACAAATCTTCCTGCGTCTCTTCGAGAGAAACTAGCCTCTCATTTTTCAATTGCGCTTTCTTCAGAAATTGCTCGTCAGGTTTCATCAGACGGATGCCGAAAGTATCTTCTTCAGTTTTCTGACGGTAATTCTGTCGAATGCGTTGGCATTCCTTCCAAGAATCGTCTTTCTGTATGTGTATCCACACAAGCTGGCTGCGGTATGAAATGTGCCTTTTGTGCAACAGGGAAGTCCGGTCTTTCCCGATCGTTGAAGGCAGAAGAAATATATGACCAAGTTATTCATGCACAAAATGATTTCGGTACACGTGTGAGTAGTGTTGTCTTTATGGGACAAGGCGAGCCTTTTGCAAATTATGATGAAACACTCAAAGCACTAAGAATGTTAAATAAATCAGAAACACTTGGTATTGGAGCGAGACATTTAACTGTTTCCACTTGTGGTGTTGTTCCTATGATTCATAAATTTGCTAAGGAACCTGAGCAGTTCACTCTTGCTATTTCTTTGCACTCTGCCGTCCAAAAAACACGTGATGCCCTCATGCCTGGTGTTAAGAAATGGTCTTTGTTAAGGCTTTGGGATGCTATGCAAGCATATGTTGATTTAACTGGACGCCGTCCAACATATGAGTATGCACTTATAGCTGGTATAAATGACACTGAAGAGGAGCTTGCAGCGTTACGAGATTTTACCAGTGGCACATTAGCTCATGTCAACTTAATTATGCTTAATCATGTATCTGGTTCTCCATTTGAACCATCTTCTGAAGCAAGAGCGCAGCATTTTATTCAAACCCTTAATGCTGCTGGCGTTGATGCAACTCTACGCGACTCTCGTGGTTCTGATATCGATGCGGCATGTGGGCAGTTAAAACAGAAGTATTCTTCTAACTAAAGTATTAGAACAAATGTTCTGGTTATGATATAGCCCTCATAAACATGAGGGCTATTATTTAATACCCAATGCTATTCCATTTGTCTTGAATGTTCTGTTGGTGCTCCCTCAGAAGCTCTGTATTAGCACTTCCGTCATCCATGAGCACTTCTTGGTACTTCATTATGTTCTGAAATGATGTTTTTAATGACTTTGCTGTTTGCTTCAATTGACACTTTGCTTTGTTATTCAGTAATAGTTGATAAGCGCAAACAGCAGTGATACCTATTACGATTCCACTTGTTATGTATTTCGTTATTCCCTTCATATCATTCCTGCTCTAAAACTGAATGTGTTATTGAAGACAAAAGGCGCTCGAGATCTTCTTCATCTTTAAATTCAATTTCGATTTTATTTTTCCCTCTTACTTGTCTTACTTTGACATTCGCATCCAACGTTAAACGAAGTTGTCTTGCAGCTGTCTTATATGATTGAGGGGTAACAGTTCTTGTCCTTTTAGTTTCTTTCATGTCAGAAAATAACGGAGCAAGAGTTTCTGTCTGTCTTACAGATAATCCTTCATCGATTACTTTCTGAGCTAATTTAATTCTTCCTTCTTCATTTGATACAGCAAGAA
>URWR01000006.1 GCA_900551595.1 uncultured Coriobacteriaceae bacterium | reverse complement strand
AATTTCAGCCTCGGTAGCCTCTGCAGGAGGCATTTCAATGGCAGGAGCATCGTAAGAATCAAGCTCGCAAGCCGGACGGACCGGAAGGGTAACTTCGGTCTCATAATCAGAGCCCTCAACAACGAGTGCAGGCTCGTCGCCAAAGCTCACCTCTCCAACCGGAACAATATCGAGCTCTTCAAGCAGAAGCGGCTCAGCATCGTTAAGAAGCTCATTGGTAGCCTGTGCCAACACAGCGTCGCGACCCATAACTGCATCAATCATGGGACGAGGAGCATGACCCTTACGGAAGCCCTGGAAGCGATACTTCTGAGCAATGTCAGAGTAGGCATGCTTAATAGCGCGATCTACATCGGCGCTATCAACGGTGAGCTTCGCAACAAGCTGGTTGTCCTGAGGCTTATCGGCGGTGACGGTGATCTTCAACGTTCCTCCAGTGTGTTCTCGTGCTCGGCGCAGCAAGGATTGCTACGCGTATACGTTTGTGCCTTGTGCGCATGGTGCGGGCGAAAGGATTTGAACCTTCACGGGGAGTACCCACTGGAACCTAAATCCAGCGCGTCTACCAATTCCGCCACGCCCGCGTTTAGCGCATGCAGAGCCTTCTTATAGTAGCAAACACTGAGAGTATACCCGCGTGAAACTCTAGCAATTCACGCGCTCGGCATGAGGAATGGGCTTTTCGTCCAATCCAAACTCCACAATTGCCTAGTCTAAATCTTGTAAGGCTACTGGAGCAAGCTCTGCGCCAGCTTTTAAAGCAGCGAGTGCTTGCACGAGCGCTGTTGTTGCCGAAAGTGCTGTTACCAGGCAAATTCCTCGGTTCACCGCCTCATTGCGCATAATAAAACCATCTCCGCGTGACGAATGACCGTGCGGCGTATTTATGATGAATGCCACATTCCCAGCTTCCATTTCATCAACGACATTGGGATGCCCCGATGAAATAGGCTGAATAACACGACAAGAAATTCCGGCGGCGCGCAGCGTTTTTGCCGTACCTTTTGTTGCCATGATGTCGTATCCCAAAGCTGAGAGCATCAGGCCAACAGGACCAACCGAGCGTTTATCGCGATCACACACTGAAATAAAGACACTGCCCGATCCTGGCATTTCATATTCAATAGCCTGACGCGTTTTTGCATATGCCTCTGGGAAATTTGGCGCAATGCCCATCACTTCACCCGTCGACTTCATTTCAGGACCCAACACATTGTCGGCCCCCGGGAATCGGGCCCAGGGCATAACTGCTTCTTTAACGGCATAATACCCACGCCACACGCATTCTTCAGGCAAATTCAAATCGTCAAGCATCTCGCCTACCATAAGGCGCGCAGCCATTTTTGCCAAGGAAATACCGGTAGCCTTTGACGAGAACGGAACCGTACGACTTGCTCGGGGATTCATTTCAATAACAAAGATCTGCTCATCCTTAACGGCATATTGAATATTGAGAAGACCCACCACACCCACTGCGAGTGCAAGCTTGTGGGTAAGCTCACGCACCTTTTCTACCAATGCATCTGAAAGTGAGAAAGGCGGATAGCAACAAGCTGAGTCGCCCGAATGAATGCCGCACTCCTCAATATGCTCCAAGACTGAAGCAACGTAGCATCGCTTTCCATCGCAGAGTGCGTCCACATCAAGCTCTATTGCGTCTTCCAAAAAAGCATCCAAATACACAGGGCGCTCAGGAGAAACACGTGTTGCAGCCGACATATAACGATCAAGATCCGAATCGTTATATACAATAGCCATGCCGCGTCCACCCAATACGTAGCTCGGTCTCACCAGAAGCGGATAGCCCACCTTACGCGCTGCTTCATGAGATTCATCCAGCGTTTTTGCAACGGCTGAAGGCGGGTAGACTATATTCAGCGTATCGAGAAGCTCGGCAAAGCTATCACGGTCTTCCGCAAGATCAATCGCATCAGGCTGCGTTCCCATGAGAGGAACACCCGCCTCAGCAAGTCTCCGCGCTAGGTTAATAGGGGTTTGACCGCCCAGCGTCACAATAACGCCTACCGGGCGCTCAAGTGCCACAACATCTAACACGTCTTCAAAGGTAAGCGGCTGGAAATAGAGACGGTCGCTCGTATCATAATCGGTCGAGACGGTTTCTGGATTGCAGTTCACCATAACCGTTTCAAAGCCACGCTCTTTTAGTGCATAGGCAGCATGAACACAGCAATAGTCGAATTCGATACCCTGTCCTATGCGGTTTGGACCTGCTGAGAGAATCATGACACGCGGGCGAGACGCTTCCTTCTGCTCGCTTGCTGCTTGTGGCACATAAGAGAGATAGTAGTAACTCGTCGTAGCACTAAACTCACCCGCACAGGTATCCACCGTCCTCACGCAGGGCCGTACGCCAAGTATTTCTCGGACAGCTCGAACAACATCTTCTGTGCGACCGGTTAAGCGAGCGATTTGAGCATCTGAAAAACCAAGCTGTTTTGCCGCCAACATGTGCTCACTTTTCAGGCCCACCAAACCAAGTCCTGCAATAGCACCCTCAGCTGTCACAATATCGGCAATGCGATGCAAAAACCAAGGATCGATGTGAGTAAGCTCGTACAGCTGCTCAACAGTCCAACCACGCCTTAGCGCTTCAGCGACATAGAAGATTCTTTCTGGTGTAGGAGTAGCCACGCGACGTGTAAACGTTTCTATATCGAGTTCGGCCATGCAAAACTTATCGCCAGCATATCCAAGACCATCAAAGCCCTCCTCAAGTGAGCGCAGAGCTTTCTGGAGTGCTTCTTCAAAGGTGGCACCAATGGCCATAACCTCGCCGACTGACTTCATGCGCGTTGTGAGCGTCTCATCAGCGCCCTGGAATTTCTCAAAAGCAAATCGAGGGATCTTTACGACACAATAATCCAACGAAGGTTCAAAACAGGCAGGAGTTTCTCCCGTAATGTCATTTTCAATTTCGTCAAGGGTGTAGCCCACCGCAAGTAAGGCAGCGATCTTTGCAATCGGAAAGCCCGTTGCTTTAGAAGCAAGTGCAGAAGAACGGCTCACACGCGGGTTCATCTCAATTACTATGACGCGGCCATCCTGTGGATTAACCGCAAATTGAACGTTTGAGCCTCCACAGGCAACACCAACCCGCTCAAGAATGGCAAGCGAGTAGTTGCGAAGGCGCTGAAGCTCGGTATCTGTAAGGGTTTGCACGGGTGCCACCGTAATGGAATCGCCCGTATGAACACCCATGGGATCGAGATTTTCGATGGAGCACACCACAACACCGTTACCAGCGCTGTCGCGCATTACCTCCATCTCAATCTCTTTCCAGCCCTCCAAGCTTTGCTCGACAAGAACTTCTGAGACGGGTGAAAGAGCCAACCCTTGCTCGGCGATGGCGATAAGCTCTTCGTGTGTGCGTGCAATACCTCCACCGGATCCACCAAGGGTAAAAGCAGGCCGCAGCACAACGGGATAGCCAATCTCAGAAGCCACGCACTCACACTCGTCAATAGTATGCGCAACACGGGAGCGAGCTACCTCAAGACCAATATCGCGCATGGCATTGGCAAAGAGCTCACGGTCCTCTCCCGTTCGAATAGAGGCAATGTCACAACCAATAACCTCCACCTCATACTTTTTAAGCACACCGGACTCCGCAAGCTCTACTGCACAGTTCAACCCTGTCTGTCCGCCCATATTTGCAAGCAATGCATCAGGACGTTCGCGAGCGATGATTTTTTCTACCGATTGCGCAGTAACTGGCTCAATGTAGGTTCGGTCGGCCATCGCAGGATCGGTCATGATGGTTGCGGGATTGGAATTAACCAGCACCACCTCATAGCCTTGTTCACGCAAGGCCTTACATGCCTGAGTTCCGGAATAATCAAACTCGCACGCCTGACCAATAACAATTGGACCAGAGCCAATAATCAAAATCTTTTTAATATCAGTCCTCTTGGGCATCCTACTTACACCTCTCCCCGCATGCGAGATAATTCTCTTCTCCTCTCATAAGCGCCTTAAATGCATCGAACGCATAGAGCGCATCGTGAGGACCAGGTGCAGCCTCTGGATGGTATTGCAGAGAAAAGGCCGGCTGATCAAGGAACTGCACGCCTTCAAGGCTACCGTCATTGAGATTGATATGAGTGAGACGAACACGCCCAAATTCTTTTGTTTGCACCACCGGCGCGATATGTCTTTTGCACCAAAAGCGCAAATCACCATCGGAGGGATGCTCTGAAATCCCGCCGGAGAGTTCTGGGATGAGTTGTCCAAATGAAGAAAAAATCGGCACATAATTGTGATTTTGCGCGGTTATCTCCACGCGATTGGTAAGCATATTCATGACGGGTTCATTGCCGCCATGATGACCAAAAGGAAGCTTGTCGATATGTGCGCCAGCAGCAAGTGAAAGTGCTTGGTTTCCTAAACAAATGCCAAAAAGCGGAACAGTGCCGATAAGAGCATGGGCTATTTCAGCAAGCTCGGACACACTCCTCGGATCGCCCGGTCCATTGGAAAGCATGACACCATCGGGTCTTAAAGCCAGTACGTCTTCAGGCGCGGTATCCCAAGGAACTACTTGAACCTCGCAGCCCACCGACTGCAAGCTCTTAAGAATAGATTTCTTAACACCAAAGTTATAGACCACCACGGTATGACGTTCATCAGACTGAACATTCTCCTTGCTGCTTGCAGGAAGCGTGGTGATATGGTCGCGCGAGACGTCAGCTACATAGTTATGATCTGAAATAAAACTCGATTCACGCACGCGTGCCAAAAGACTCTCAGGGTCAAGGTCTTGAGTTGATATGGCTCCACGCATTGCACCTGCTCTGCGAACTGCCAAGGTTATGGTTCGTGTATCAACACCTTCTATTGCGACAATCCCCTGTTTTTTAAGCCACGTTGGCAAAGCATAATCACTCTGCCAATTGCTCGGTGTATAGCACATATCATGGACGATAAGCCCTTTGAGTGCAGGAGTGTCAGACTGTAAATCTGCCTCACAAACACCGTAGTTTCCCACTTGAGGATAGGTAAGTGCCACAATTTGACCAGCATAGGATGGGTCGCTTATTACTTCGGGATAACCCGTCATGGAAGTATTAAATACTACTTCGCCAAAGGTTTCTCCATCCGCACCCGCAGAGAACCCTTGCAGCACAAGGCCATTCTCTAGTGCAAGCAATGCCCGAGGTCGTTTTCCGGCATCTACCAATAGGTTCATACACTGCCCCTCTCAGCCGCGCGTTATGCCGCATATCTCAAGCATTTAGCGAACAGCATGGGGCAGAACAAACGTCCGCCACTCATGCGGCAGACACTAAAGGATGCTTGCAACTATGTGCAGCTCAACGCCCTTTTCGGTATCTCGTACCGCATTAAAGGTTTTGAACAGTATAGAGGTTAGTGGTATGAATACAATCGTTGATTTAAAACCAGTTGTAAAAAGTTGATCTCAGCGTTTTGGCTCAATATCAAAGATTTGCGCACCACAGGCATTGATAATGCGTGTACCTGAAGGATGATTGCGCTCACGCTCAATACGACCGTAATTCATATGAACATGACCGTGCACCATAATGGTGGGATGCACGATCTCCAAACAAGTATTAAATGCTTCAAAACCTTGGTGAGGAAGATCGTCGAGGTCTCCATAACCGCGTATGGGAGCATGCGTCACCAATAAATCAATCTCGCCCGATAGTCTCGCCAGCAGAGATTGCTTGAATACCTTCCAATACATCTCTTGTTCGGAATAACCGACAATGCGGTCGTTGTAGCGAACAGATCCGCCGAAGCCCATAATGCGCAACCCCTGGCACTCTATCGTGCGGTTATCAATAGGAATGCATCCCTGGGGAGGATGGTTATCATAATCGCGATCATGATTGCCTGGAACATACAATAACGGAACATTGGCAAGAGTCACGATGTGTTCGAGATAGGTTGCGGGCAAATCACCACAGGATATTATCAGCTCAACATCTGCCATACGATCACGATCATAGTAAGTCGTAAGCCAGGCCTCTTCCACATCTGATATAGCAAGTACTTTCATGAGTAACAATTCTTTTCAACATAGTGCAAACATATGCATTTATTTGTAGATATGCCTAAGGCGAATACGCTGCCATTACGTGAGGATGTCTTTATAGGGCAGCGTGGCAGGATCAAGTGGAATAAGCCCGCTTACCTCAACCTGTTTCAAACTGTCAAAAGAAAGCTCACGCTGCTCAGGAAGTCTGCCAATAACATTTTCATTGAGCCAGCTCATATGAACAATCTCTTCGCTTGTAAGATGCCCTGCTTTGCCGCTTTGGACAATGCCTCCTTGGCTATGCAATTCACCTGCAAAGGGATTTGCTCGCCCGGTAAGCATGGATTGCCTCAGGCCTTCCACAAGGACCCGTTGACCATAAGCCACGACATCTTCCAGATGAACATCAAGAATGCCTGCCGACATGCCCCACCAATAATTCAAGGCCTCCCCTACACGCCTTGAGCCTTCTTTTCGCCAAGTTTCATTGCGAATAGAGCGCACAATCAACTCGTAATAGCGTGCCCATTTCCAAATGGGATTGCCGAGGCGCACGCATGTATCATCATCCTCGATACGATAAAGACCCCAAGGCTCGTTTGGATTGAGTGGGTCAGCATAGTCCCGCGCCGAAATTACGCGCACATCACTCTCGGCAAGCTCACGCTTCCAGTCGTAATCCTTTGCAGAAAACCACTTTAGAAACACAACAGCATGCGGATCTACCATCTGCGCCCCAAGCGCAAAAGCGTTGATTTCGGCAACACTGCCATATACCGGAGAGTCTGCAACATAGCCAATACGATGATTTACAGCCTGGGTTGCCGCTAATGCACCAAGAAGATATTTGGCCTCATAGAGTCGCCCACTAAATGTTCTTACGGCACTGTGCGACAAACTCACAGAACAGTTGATAAAGGCACATTGAGGATGCGCAAGCGCCTGGCGCAAACAGGCACGCATTTGCGTAGGCGAAATAGTGACGATAAGATCCACACCTTGCTTAAGCGCATCCTCCACTGCAAGCTTAAAGTCGTCATAATCGAGGCAGTCGTCATAGGCTCGTGTGGAAATAGTTGGGCCCAATCGCTTTTCAAGTTTTTTGCGACCGCGCTCATGAAGAAGACACCAACCATCTGTTTGGGGGCTATGCTCATACATAAAGGCCATACGAAAAGGTCTTGCAAGCACAGCGTCTTTATAAAGGTTTTTAAGCTCAGGAATGATGTTGCCTCTAAACTCAGCAGGATCCTCTAAATAGGCTACCTTTCCACCATCACGAACGACTTCAAACTCTTCCCAAAGACGTCCAACCCGTTCATCTATTTCCTTGGGTAATAGTTTTGAGGTGGTCTCAAAACCATAGACCTTCAGAAAGGTGAGAAATGCATCGCCCACAGAAAGGCCAAGCATATCCCCACCCCGGCGGTTAAAAGATTGTGCAAATACCTCGAAGGAGTTCTTGAGCGCTTGCACTTTCTCGGAAGGCCATTTCTGGTCGAGATTCTCACCAAGAAGCGCTGCAAGCTGCAGGTAATCGCCTTCATTGGAAAATACGATACCGTAGATGGGAGCAACCTGATAAAACCTCGTGAACTCTTGGTACACACGATACGCCGGGCTGTCCGAAGGCATCGGCAAAACACGTGTAATCGTCGCAAGTATTGTCGGTTGTTTTAAATAGCGCAGCACTGAAACGCGTTTATTGCCCTCTTGCACATAAAAGCGCTGCATAAACTCAAAGACTACGATCGGCTCACGAATACCCTCTGCGCGCTGCGAATCAATGAGATCGCTCCACTTCATCGCAAACTCCGAGGATGACTCAGGAAGCGGCATGAAGTTCGATGAGAAACTATTTTGCCTGCCGCGTGTTTTTGTCCCAGCAATGAGGGAGATGTCGATTTCCGACAAGCCGATAGGTACCTCAGCCTGATAACCTTCGCCTTTTAAAATATCGTCAAGCGCTGGCGGATAAGGATATTGTCCCGCAGCAACATCTTTTTGGACACGCGCATATGCGAGCTTACGAGCCTTGCGATAGTCTTCGAGCATTCTTTACTCACGCCCCTGCGTTAAGACATGCAGCGCCAACCTGACGTATGTTGGTACGATAGATATTCTCAATACCCACATAGGGAGCCATATATTCAACGTAGTCTTGCGTATGTTCTGATGGAACAACGCACATAATTACCCCTGCAAAGCCGCCGCCATGCAGACGACAAACACCACGTCCAAGACGACGTAAATATATTTCGGTAAGAGCGAGTGCTAGAGGAATGGACTGCTCTGCAGGATCTGAAGATACATAAGCATTTTGCAGCCACTTCCAAGAAGAATTGCCTGAAGCTTCAATCAGATTAAGTACCTCGGAACGATTACCTTCGTGAAGCGCCTGAACCGCCTTATCAACTCGGCCGCACTCCTCGAAGAAATGAAGTGCACGTAAAACGGCACGATCCGACCCTACGCGCTCACGAACTTCAGGAAGACGACGCAGCAGATCATCCTCACTTATTTGGCTGAGCTGCTCCACGCCAAATACATTGGCAATGGCATGCATTTCTTGAGGGACAGAAGAGTACTCTTCAGAAAGATCTGCATGGCCTTTACCGGTATTAACAATCACCAAATCGCACCCGAGCGAATCAAATGAAAAATCAACCTTCTCGTACTTCACTCCGTCCGAGAAATCGAGCACGATTGTGCCACCCACAGCACACGCCATTTGGTCCATAAGGCCAGATGCCTTTTTCCAATAGACATTTTCCGCATACTGTCCGATATAGGCGTAGTCTGCACGCTCAATAGAATCGTGATTAAAGAGATGATCAATTACTTGAATAATGAGCATCTCAAAAGAAGCAGACGAGCTCACACCTGCCGATGGAATTACTTCGGAAGACACTGTTGCATTAAAACCTGCAACACGATACTTGCGATCACGGAGCGCTCGAACCATGCCCGCTACGAGCGAAAGGCTCCCTTGGCATGGCGGAATGGTCTCAACTGCATCAACATCAAAAACGATAGGCTGAGAATAACCTTCACTCACAATTTCAATGGTATTGGTACCATTTGGAGCCGCAGCCGCAATAGTGTCCATCGTTATGCTTGCAGCTAAAATCTTGCCACCATTGTGGTCGGTATGATTGCCAATTATTTCTGTACGGCCAGGCGCTGAGAAAAACTCGAGGTCAGCCTGGCCAAAGCGATCAATATAGCGGTTTTCAAGCACCTTGAGGCGCTCAGCAGCCTTCTCAGCCGCAACACCATAAACTTGTTTGAGCTGATCAATGGTTGGAACTGCCATGATGTCTCCTTTTGTTCTATTGCACACTCGCAATAAACCTATCGAGTGCCTCGTGCCCTTCGTCGTTATCGGCAAAAACAGCACACTGTTCAAGCACGCGGGCAAATACCGCGCCTATTTCCTGTTCAATAATGTGATCAAGCTCTGCTGCCGCTGCTGCACTATCGAGGTTCTGGATATTTTCGGGTGCATACGCGGGATGGCGCTGTAAGACTTCAGCCGCCCATGGAGCGTGAGCAGCACACACCGGATTTGTTGCTGGATCTTCTCCCGCAAGAATCATACGTTTGAGTTCGTCCATCTCACCCACCAGGCGTGCGGGCAGCACAGCAAGACCCATCACTTCAATCAAGCCGATATTCTCTTTTTTAATGTGATGAAGCTCCTGATGGGGATGGAAAATGCCGAGTGGATACTCTTCAGTTGTCCGATTATTTCGAAGTACGAGATCAAGCTCATACATTTGTCCACGGCGTCGTGCAATAGGCGTAATCGTGTTATGAGGCACGCCATCTGTTTCAGCCAAAATATCCACGGATGCATCGGAGTAACTGCGCCATGTCGTAAGAATTTTGTTGGCAAGCTCCACAAGACGGGCAGGCTCAGAGCTATCAAGTCGGATAACCGACATAGGCCAGTCAACAATGCCAGCCTCTACATCCTCAAAACCAGGGAAAACTATTCGTTTACGCATGCCGGCTCGAGCCATAGCAAACGTATACCGCCCTCCCTGATAGTGCTCATGCGTAAGAATTGAGCCACCCACAATAGGAAGGTCGGCGTTTGAGCCAAGCGTGTAGTGCGGAAATATAGTGACAAACTCGAGAAGGCGTTCAAACGTTACGCGATCAATACGCATTGGAACGTGCTGGCGCGAGAGCACAATGCAGTGCTCGTTGTAATACACATACGGGCTGTACTGCAAATACCATGGCTCATCTGCCAAGGTAAGTGGAATCAGCCGAATTGTTTGGCGAGCCGGATGATCAAGTCTGCCTGCATAGCCCTCGTTTTCACAACACAACTGACAACGAGGATAGCTTCCCTTATTGCCTTTATTTTTGAGGGCGGCTGCTATAGCCTTTGGATCTTTCTCAGGCTTCGAGAGGTTGATAGTGATATCCAAATCGCCATACCGAGTAGCAACCACCCATTTTTTATCTCGTGCAATTCGATATGAGCGAATATAGTCGGAATCGAGCGCAAGTTTGTAGAGATAGTCCGTAGCACTCTCACAAGAATCGTGATAGCGCTTCCAGAACGTATGAACCACTTGGCTTGGACGCGGCGTAACACAGCCCATAAGCCGTGTATCAAAAAGATCACGACTGGCTATGCCGTCTTCAATAACTCCCCGGGCAACAGCATCGTCGAGCAAGCATGCCAAAAGCTCCTCTAGTGGAGGCTTTGCCGCCTGTGCTGTGGCCTGAATTGGCTCAAAGGTGGCTTGAGGCTCGTAGTGCAACGCATCGAAAAGTTGGTTTGAAGCAAACACTATATCTTCTTCGCCAATGAGTTGGCGATCAAGAGCGTAAGCAACGAGAGCTGCTACACCATCCTCAGCATTGCGAAACCATGAAGCGTTCATCGCATCTCCGTCCTGCTGCTATAAAGCAACATGCTGTGCGCTTGTTTGAGTTCAACCAGGATCCACAGCAGGTTATATCGGCTGATTTTTTGCAGACCTTTATCCCTCTACTCGCTCGAAACGATAGAGATAGGATGCATACATTTCTGTATTAACCGGCAATGGCATTCCCATATCCATAAGGGCATTTGCGGGATACACCACTCCTGTGGTGAGCTCGCGATAGTTAGCCCCTGGAGTTAAACCGCGCAATGTTACGTAATTTGCTTGGGCATACCCTTCAACCTTAAGGACAACTGCCGTCATAATTGCCTCAGAACCATCCTCTAACACGTTCTCCCAGGCACACACATCATCATCCATAGGCGAAGAAAGTCGATAGAGCTCTCCTTCGCAAACTATGTTCTCTATTTCGTGATAAAGGCTGATCTGACGGCGAATATGATCGAAAGCACGACCAGGCAGCTCATTTAAATCTAGTTCGTATCCAAAACTACCGCCTGCCATGGCCACATGTCCGCGCGTCGTTAAGGGTACCGTACGATTATTTATCTCATTTGGACATGCAGATACATGTGCACCCATAACTGAAAGTGGGAACCCAAATGATGATCCATATTGAATTGTGAGGCGATTATCTGCGTCGGTATTATCGCTCGTCCAGATTTGAGGGGTGTAATACATCATGCCCGCATCATAACGGCCACCTCCGGCAGAGCACCCCTCAAACAGCACTTTGGGATAGCGCTTTATCAGACGTTCAAGCAGGTCATAGACACCAATCATATAGTCGTAGAGCACTTTGCCCTGATCAGTTGTTGTACGGGAATACGCATCGGTAATACAACGGTTGTAGTCCCACTTAACGTACTCAATATGCGCCTGATCAAGTATGCCGCAGAGTTGCTCAAACAAATTATCTCGCACGTCAACTCGCGATAGATCAAGAACAAGCTGATCACGCCCAAGGGTGGGAGCTTTTCCAGGAAGTGCGAGGACCCAATCAGGATGAGCACGATACAAATCGCTGTCCTCGCTGATCATTTCAGGCTCTACCCAAATACCAAACTTAAGACCAAGATCATTTATCTGATCTGCAAGTTCCGCGAGTGATCTGCCGAGTTTTTTCTCATTAACACGCCAGTCGCCGAGCGAGCAAATATCGTTATCGCGCTCTGCAAACCAGCCATCGTCCATCACAAACAGCTCTATACCAAGATCAGCTGCTGTTTTGGCAAGATCCAGCAAGGAGTCGCCATTGAAATTAAAGTGCATTGCCTCCCAGCTATTTACAAGCACGGGACGGCGGCGATCGCGCCAATATCCCCGGCACACGCGCTTCCTGATGCATCGATGCATAATGTTAGATATACGCCCGATGCCCTCATGTGAATAGGCCATGATGACTTCTGGAGCAACCAAACGCTCGCCGGGATTGAGAGGATATGAGAAGCGGTCATCAGAAAGGCCCATCTGTACACGAACCTGGTTGTACTGATCGCGCTCCACCTCAGCTTCAAAACCACCGCTATAAACATAGTTCATTGCCCAAGCGCGCCCATTGAATTCAGTTGCAGCATGATCGCAAACAATCATAAATGGACTGTATTGATTCGATGACATGCCACGACGACTGCCCACTGAGAATGAACCATGTCCAATACGATGACGATCTGGCCTACGCTCCATTGCGTGTCTGCCATTAAATGTCATGACATCAAGATCGCCGTGAACAAAATCGAGACAAGCACTCTGTAAACGCTCAACGGTTACAGAAGCATTGCCCGCATTAGTAACAATGAGCGCACGTGTAATCACATCAAAATGTGGCAACACACCATAGAGCAGCTCAACCTCAAGCCCAAGTCGCTCGTCACGTAATTGAACAGAGAGAGACTGAGCCTCATCATCTTCCTCGCTGTAAACAGCTGGAAGTCCCGGAAGTGAGAACATGCCGTTTGAAATGGTATGACCTACATAGCGTAAGTCACAGCCAAATGCACCCTCAGCATCGCGCACAACAAGCAAAGGACTGCGCATATCGCCGCTCCCCTGGAAGGGGAATTCTTGAGGCAATACATCAAGCGAATAGGTGCGGTCATGCACATCATAAGGGCAACCACACATACCGCTGCGGTCTGCATACGTTACAAGATATGACATATCACCTGACGTACGAGCACCATAATAGAGATGTATCAGGTAACCGTAAGGATCAACCTTCATTTGATATGTCGTTGTATCGGTAGTAAGCATGATGAGTTTCGTTGCGGAATTAAAATCAATCGGCATGAATCCAGGGCCTTTCCAAAGATAATTCAACAGCTAATGCCTTATAGAGAGGTGCTCCAATCGTGCCTCAGTGACTCGATTGGAGCGCAACTCAATATAAAGTTCCCCTCAGCACTGCTACAGTATTTGCTACTT
The DNA here is from genome assembly GCA_900551595.1 of uncultured Coriobacteriaceae bacterium. Classification (GTDB taxonomy): domain Bacteria; phylum Actinomycetota; class Coriobacteriia; order Coriobacteriales; family Atopobiaceae; genus Coprovicinus; species Coprovicinus avistercoris. The sequence continues at coordinate 10,102 of URWR01000006.1, read as the reverse complement.
CACAGCACCGTTGGTAACACCACCGATAATCTGCTTCTGAGCAAAGATGTAGAAGATAATCATCGGAAGCATAGCGAGCAGATAAGAAGCAAATGCAAGTGGATAGTCGGTACCAAATGCTGTCTGGAAGCTCATCTGTGCAAGCGGGAGCGTATATACACCCGAGCCGCCCATGATTACCAGCGGGGTCATAACATCATTCCATACAGCGAGTCCCGTAATGACTGCAACAGTAGCATGCATGGGCTTCATGATAGGAAAGATAATCTTCCAGAATGTTGTCCATGTAGAGGCGCCGTCCACACGGGCTGCTTCCTCAAGGGCAATGGGGATGTTCCTGAGATAACCCGTGTAAAGCATGATGTTCATAGGCATGTAGAACACGATATACAGAATCATGACACCCAGCATATTATCCAGATGAAGGATGGCTGTCTGCTTAACAAGCGGCATCATAAGAATTGCAAACGGAACATACATACCAGCGATAATGAAGAGATACGACCACTTAAAAGGTTTACGGTCCATATTGCGCCCAATAGCATAGGCGGCAAGAGAGTGCAGAAGAATCGAAACCACTACCGCAACGACCGTAATAAGCAGCGAGTTCAAAAATGAGCTGAAGAACTGCGTTTCCTTTATTGCCTCAAGAAAGTTTGCAAAATCCCAGTGAGCGGGCAGTGTAAAAATTTCGAGACCTGTTGGCATAGTCTCTGACACGGAAATACGTGCCGTCATATAAAGCGGAAAAACAATTACTACAATCGCGAGGAGAATCAGAGCGATGGTAATGGGCCAGTTAACCCGCTCTTTGACCTTAGCACCATATGCATCTTTAGCCATTAGAGCTGCTCCTCTCTACTGCTCAAGAAGTTCGTCTGAATGATGGAGATAACTGCAATAAGAATGAAGAAAATGACCGCGTTAGCGCACTGGAAGCCAAACTGTCCACCTGCAAGACCATTGTTATAGATAAGGAAAGAAATAGACTCTGTAGACTGAGACGGGCCACCAGATGTCATAGCAATGATCTGATCGAACACCATGAGCATGTCCTTCATCACTAACACCATATTTGTTGTGACGGCAGGCATAATAAGCGGCAACGTAATGTAGCGGAACTTGTTCCATCCGGTTGCACCATCAAGACTGCCGGCCTCATAGACATCCTCAGGCACTGAAGAAAGACCCGTAATATAAATAATGGTCGTTTGAGCACAGCCCTGCCAAATCAATACAACTACGATTGCAATCCAAGCCAAACTCGGCGAAGCCAAGATTGATTCGGTTCCGGTAATTGCTGGGATAATCCATGTGAAGAGATAGCTGAAAACATAACCAACTACCAAGGCACCCAGAATCTTTGGAACGAAAAACATTCCGCGAAGAGCACTCTTAAACTTGATTTTGCTCGAAAGCGCAATAGCAAGCATAAGAGAAAACACATTCGTCAGAATTGTTGCAACAACTGCAACCTTAAAGGTGAAAAGGTAAGAATTGCCTACACGCGCATCACTGAAAAGATCGATGTAATTCTGAAGCCCTACTATTTCGTATGAACCAAAGCCCTTTGAGTTGGTAAAGCTGTAGAAAAAGCCTGTAAGCAGTGGAAATGTATTAAATGCGATAAATAGAATAAGCACCGGGATGAGGATGGCATAAAACGTTTTCATGCGTCCTGAGCCCACCTTGCTCTTACTAAGATTTGCCATAGCACTCCCCCCTTACTGCTGACTCTCGTACTCTTGTACTTTACGAATAACTTGGCGGTTATAACGCGTCCAATCCGAATCAAACTTCGATAGGAAGCGATCGATAATTTCGTCTTCAGATCCTTCGTTGTCCTGAAGCATTGTCTGAAGCTGAGCATCGACTGCCATAGCACTCTGATAGGAATGGTCCAGATAGTCGAGCACTCGGCCTTCATCCAAAAAGTCCTTGATGCCATCGAAGAGCGGATCAAGTTCGAAATCGCCCTCAATGCAGGGAATAGCACGCTGATCAGAAATATAGGTCTGCATATTATCCGGCTCAGAAAGGTAGCTTAGAACCTCATAAACCGCGTCTTTGTGCTTGCATGTCTCAGCAACGCACCACTGCAAGTCAACACCAGATACCACAATGCGATCATCTGGATTGTCGGCAGACGGCATTGCAAACATACCTACATTAATATCGGGATTTCCGGTAAGAATCTGTGGTACCGCAAAACTGCCGCAGGGGTACATAGCCGACTTGCCATTTGCAAACGATGTGCATGCATCGTTATAACTGGCTGCAAAAGGACCAGGCTCACCCGGAAGACACGTCTGGCTGTATTGAAGCAACTGACGCATGCGACGTGCAGGAGCACCATAATACTCAGCAAACGTTGCCTTACCAGCATTTACTTGGCGTGCAAGATCTGGTGGCACCATGTTTACGGTAATGGAATTCCATGGAGAGAGAATTGTCCAGGTATCCAGATAGCCCAGATAGAACGGAGCAACTTCTCCTTCAGCCTTTATCTGTTCACAGAGGCTGATCAATTCATCCCAGGTTACAGGGATCTGCCAGCCCTTTTCATTGAACATGTCGACGTTATAGAGGACACCAGCTGCATTAGCAACATATGGCACACCGTAGATGCCATCCATGGGAATGTAGGTCACACTCTTGAGAATATTGATGTAGGCCTCTTTAACGTCTGCCATTCCTGGATAATCAGACACATTTGCCAGGATATTTGAATCAACAAAACTGGCGTAGTCGGCATCTCCACCAATACCGATAACATCGGGATAATTCTCACGCACAAAGCGTGTTTTCATAATAGTGACAGCGTCTGCTGGACTATTAATTGTTAGCACAATGTCATCATGCGAAGCGTTAAAGTCAGCCATGATCTGATCGAAAATGGCTTTTGCCTCCTGCTTATAGCTCACAATCTCAACTTCGGTCTTGCCATCCGATCTCTCACTTGCACAGCCAGAGAACATGAGCGTTGCTGCACCAGCAGCAGTGAGCCCCAGGAGTGAACGCCGCGTAATGGGCTTATTCAGCATAACTTGGGTCTCCTTTCGGGCTTAATGAACAATGGCGAGCTCGGTCTCTTTATCGAATACATGAAGCTTGTTCACATCAAAAGCGACCTTAATCCGGCTGCCTGTACGAACAGGATTTGTTGCAGAGAGGTGCGCGGAGATAACGCCGCCGTCAACCTCGCCATAAATCATTGCCTCTGAACCGAGAAGCTCATAAACAGTTACAGACGCCTCAATCGACTCAGACAAAAACTTTTGCTCGGAATATTCGTGCTCTTCAACAACGTCTTCAGGACGGATTCCGGCAACAACAACTTTGCCAATATATGGCCTTAATGCAGCAGCCTTTGACTCAGGTACCGTAATGGTGTTTGAACCAAAGGTGAGCGTAATCTTTCCGGCGCGCTCGCCTACAGTGGCATCGACAAAGTTCATCTGAGGAGAACCAATAAAGCCTGCCACAAAAAGATTGCAAGGCTCGTTGTAGAGCTTCGAAGGTGTGTCCACCTGCTGCATGACGCCATCTTTCATAACAACGATACGAGTACCAAGCGTCATAGCTTCAGTTTGGTCGTGCGTTACATAAATAATGGTGGCGCCCAAACGATCGTGCAGTTTCGAGATCTCGGCACGCATCTGTACACGAAGCTTTGCATCAAGGTTTGAAAGTGGCTCATCCATGAGAAAGACTTTGGGGTTACGAGCAATTGCACGACCCATAGCTACACGTTGACGCTGACCACCTGAAAGCGCGGAGGGCTTACGGTCCAAGAGCTTTTCAAGGTCAAGAATTCGAGCAGTCTCATGCACAACCCTGTCAATTTCCTTGGAGTCGGCCTTGCGCAGACGCAGCGGAAACGCCATATTCTCATAGACAGTCATATGGGGGTACAGTGCATAATTCTGGAAGACCATAGCGATGTCGCGGTCCTTTGGCTCGACATCGTTCACAACCTTCCCGTCAATCTTGAGCGTGCCGGAAGTAATATCTTCAAGTCCGGCAATCATGCGCAGCGTTGTTGACTTACCGCAACCCGACGGTCCAACAAAAATAATGAATTCCTTGTCGGCAATTTCGAGGTTAAAATCCTTCACCCCCTCGTAGCCATTGGGATATTTCTTGCTCACATGTTCGAGCGTGAGTTCTGCCATCGAGCTTCCCCTTCCACGCAGGTATCAACAAGCTTTGTAGGCGCGACAAACAAAAGCATAACGTCTTGCATTGTAGAGTTATCATTTTTCTACTTTATCTTGCTTTTAGGTATATTTCCTATCTTTATTTACGTTTACACAGGTAGATGACTTATATTTTTAAAATTTTTCTTAACTGTTTCGATAAACGGTTCATTTTTTAACGTAAATGGAATGTAAGAAGTAACTATAGGGTATCAATTGTTTTATGTCATTTACCTCTATATTTATCGATAAAACTGAAAACCCTGTCAGCTTCACTCGTCTGAAATACTTTTATACCTTTATTATATCTATATACCTAATTTTTATATCTTTTTATATATTTTGTAGCATTTTGATATATAATTCTGTTGTCCAAAGAGCGCAGAAAGGATTGCTATGAGACCGCATGAGATTGAATACTCTGTATTTAGTGGAAGCTCATTTACCGACCTCATGCCCTATCAATATGGACGTGAGGTATGCAGGCCGTCGTATATGTATGGCCCCGCACGACGGTCTCACTACCTTTTTCATTACATCATTGAAGGCGAAGGCACCCTCACCTCAACGCTTGATGATGGAAAACAGGTAAGTTTTCCCGTTCACGCCAATGAGGGTTTTCTTATTTTCCCGGGTCAGGTTACTACATACTCAGCAAGTTCACTCAATCCTTGGGAATACATTTGGGTTGAATTCGACGGAACGCATGTGCGTCGAGCACTTGAGCGTGTTGGACTTACAAAGTCATATCCAATTTACCGCTCGCAAGATCAGGCACTTCGTGACCAGATGTATCAGACCATGCAGACTTTGCTCGACCGTCGTTCAGACTCAGACTTCTATTTAGTGGGAACAACCTATTATTTTTTCGATGCGCTTATTCGTTCAGCAGAGCCACATCGAGTCGATCATGCCAACCTTAGAAATAGTTTTTATATTGATACCGCTCTCACCTTTGTAGAAAACAATTACCAGCACGATATCTCAGTTGAAGATATTGCCCGTAGCTGCGGAATTAACCGCAGCTACTTTGGCAAGCTTTTCAAAGACGTTATGGGCACATCTCCTCAGCAATATCTCATTCAATATCGTATGGAAAAGGCCTGTGACCTGCTCAAGCTTTCAGGCCTTTCCATTCATGAAGTTGGGGAAGCAGTAGGCTATCCGAACCAGTTACATTTCTCACGTGCATTTAAGAATGCCATGGGTATGTCTCCGCGCACCTGGAGAAGTGAACATGTTGCGCATTGATGCAAAAACCAACAATGATGCCTACATGAGCCACCACGCAAAATCCCAGCTATCCAGTGAGAACGATGCAAACTTGCCTGTCTTCCCGTCGATAAGATTGGTGTAGGAGGCTTCCTGTGGCATCCACACCTCACGAGTCTCGTCAGAGAAGTTAAAGACTGCATAGAGCGTCTTTTTTCCGGTGTGTCGGGTAATCCATAGAATGGCGGGATCGCTATAGTCCACTATCGCAACGTCCGCATCTGCATCAAACACATCGTTTGAACGGCGAATTTCTTCAAGCTTTTGAATAGCCGTAAAAACGTGGTGCTGCACGGTATTTTTCTTATCAATATTCTTAACTAATTTCCAGTTAAAGGGGCTGCGATGAATATAACGTGAGTCGTCAGCCTTCTCGGGGTCATCCTTATACGTGTAATCGTTAACCTGGGCAACCTCGTCACCACTGTAAATAATCGGCAAGCCGGATTGCGTAAGCAAGTAGGCATGAAGCATGATGTCTTTTCGAATAGCCGCCTGCATTGCTGCTTCGTTATTTTCAAAACCTGCAGCCTCGATACCGCACATAGAGGCAGTAGTACCGCAAAAACGTGCATCACCCGTTACAGGATCGGCGTTATACAGTTCTCCGCGACTCACACTGCCTTCGGTAAAGCCCTGAAAATAGTCATTGAGATAGCTTTTATGCGCCACTTCCTGCATTCCCCAATGAGAGAGTGTGGCGTAATCGAGTCCCCAGCCAATATCATCATGACACCGCAGATAATTGAGGAAGGTGTATTCACGAGGCAGTGAACATACTGTTTCCAGTTGGCTGCGTAAGAGACGCGTATCTCGGCATGCCACAGAACTCCAGGTTGTAGCCATAGTGGTTACGTTGTAGAGCATATGACACTCGGGCTTCTCAACGGTACCGAAGTAAGGCACTACCTCAACAGGAGCCATCACGACCTCGCCCAACAGTGCGATGCCAGGGCATACAACCTCTCCTATCATGCGCATCATGCGCACGATTGAATGCACCTGAGGGAGATTGCGACAGTTTGTTCCAAACTGCTTCCAAATGTAAGGCACCGCATCAAGACGGAAAATGTCTATACCCTGATTGGCTAAGTACAAAAAGTTGTACATCATCTCATTAAAAACGCGTGGATTTCGGTAGTTAAGATCCCACTGATACGGATAGAACTGCGTCATTACACACTGACGTAACTCAGGCAGATAGGTAAAATGCCCCGGAGCGGTTGTAGGAAAGACCTGTGGTACATCACGATAGTAACGATCAATAAGAGCTTGGTCATTCGTAAAGAAATAACGGCTCATGTATTCACCCTCACCTCTGCGAGCACGCTGTGCCCATTCATGCTCGTCTGAGGTGTGGTTCATAACAAAGTCCATACAAAGGCTTATGCCACGGCTATGGCACTTCTCAGCGAGATGTGAAAGATCGTCCATGGTGCCAAATTCAGGCTTTACACGTCGAAAATCTGAGACGGCATAACCACCATCTGAACGGCTCTTATCTTCTGGGGTGTCCAAGAAAGGCATAAGGTGGATGTAATTTACTCCGATTCGCTCTAAATAGCCTAGATGCCCCTCTATACCACGCAGAGTGCCAGCAAAGTTATCCACATACATTTGCATGCCAAGAAGATCGCTGTTGCGATACCATGCACGGCCTTCTCGCTCAGCATCAAGTTTGCGCAAAGCTTGTGGTCGTGCATCATAAAAGTATTTCATCTGATCTGTAAGCTCAGCAAACATTGAGCTGTTATCGTAAAGCTCCATGTAGAGCCAGCGCAGCTCATCATGATGGCGAGCAAGGCGGCTTGCAAAAAGCGCATCATCGCGCGCAGAAGACTTCTTTAGGGAAGCATGAGAGTTATGGGCTTGACCGGAAGATTGAGTATTCGACAGCATGTGTGCTCCTCATAGATACAAAACATAAGAACAGTGCAGAGAAACTCATCCTCTCTCTCCACCGCTCATAGAGAACATCATGCATATGTCTGTCGCTTGCTAAATTCTAACTATACGCATACACGCTGTCGAGATTTTTCCACAGCGCAACATAAAAGCAACTCGTAGCCTAAGGCTAGGCGATAAAAAACAGAATGATATTGCTTACAAGAGAGAGTACCGGAGCAAGCAAACAGAGAAAGATGCCGGTACCTGAACACACCATGCCAATTATGCATGTCATATCACGACGATAGTCTGCTCGCTTCTCACGCCAGGCAAGAATAAAACCTATAGCGCCAATACCTGCACCAACAATCTGCAGCACAATAAATGGGCAGAACGCCACGAGAATCGAAATAGCTCCCAGCACAATCGATACGATATCGCGACGCATATAATCTCCCATCAATACAACACAGTTAGCCACTATCAGTGGCCGTTGGTACAAATTACTACAAAAGCATGGACGGTATTGGACGAGTTCTTTCTCTCTTCCGTGCATAGTATCGCTTGCACGAAAAAAGCTCAACGAAACGTCAACACCATCCATGCTTCTTCTTGTTTGAACTACTTCAAACGAAAAGGTTCTTTAGCACACACCCTGAGCCATCATGGCATCAGCAACCTTCAGGAAGCCAGCAATATTGGCACCCATTACGAAGTTGCCCTCATGGCCATACTCGCGTGCCGTGTTGTCCACATTGTGGAACATGCTGCGCATAAGGCTCTCAAGCTTGCCATCAACCTCTTCAAACGTCCAGGAAAGATGCTCGGCATTCTGGCTCATCTCAAGACCGGATACAAGCACACCGCCGGCATTTGCTGCCTTACCAGGCATGAAGGCAACACCATGCTCCATAAGGTAAGTGGTTGCATCAGGCGTAGTGGGCATGTTAGCGCCCTCGCCCACAACCTTGCAGCCATTTGCCACAAGCGCCTTAGCATCCTCAAGCAGAAGGGTATTCTCACGTGCACAGGGCAGTGCAACATCACAAGGAAGCTGCCATACACCGCGGCCGTCACCCTCATGCCACACAGCCTGCGGACGCTCATCGACATACATTGCAAGGCTTACACCTTGATCGTGTCCAGAGCGCTTCTTGTTGTAGATATGCTCAAGAACCTGATAGTCGATGCCCTCAGGATCCTCAACCCAGCCCTTAGTATCCGAGCATGCAATGGTCTTGCCACCAAGCTGAGCAACTTTCTGAATTGCATAGATAGCAACGTTGCCGGAGCCGTGAACAACAGCAGTCTTACCCTCGAAAGAAGTGCCAGAGCTCTTGAGGTACTCATCTACGAAGTAGACAAGGCCATAACCAGTTGCCTCGGTACGCGCAAGGGAACCACCATAGGTAAGGCCCTTGCCGGTAAGAACGCCAGACCATTCATTGCGCAGACGCTTGTACTGGCCGAACATATAGCCAATCTCACGTCCTCCTACGCCAAGATCGCCTGCGGGTACGTCAGTATTGGGACCAATATGACGACAAAGCTCTGTCATAAACGACTGGCAGAATGCCATAATCTCGCGGTTGGACTTGCCCTTAGGATCGAAGTCAGAGCCTCCCTTGCCGCCACCCATTGGCAGTGTGGTAAGTGCATTCTTGAAGATCTGCTCAAAACCAAGGAACTTAAGCATGCCTACCGTAACGGTAGGATTGAAACGAAGGCCACCTTTGTAGGGACCAAGTGCCGAGTTGTACTCAACACGATAAGCACGGTTAACCTGGACCTTGCCCTCATCATCTACCCAAGGAACACGGAACATAATGATGCGCTCCGGCTCAACAATGCGCTCGAGAAGGCTTGCCTCCTCAAACTCAGGATGAGCATCAAGGGCAGGCTGGATCGTTTCAAGAACTTCTTGTGCGGCCTGGATAAACTCTGGCTGATCGGCATAACGCGTCTCAAGCTCAGCAAAAACACGCTCAGAGTAAGTCATATTCGCTCCAATCCACAGTAATAGCCACTTTTCAAAAAGTACCTCTATGAGGATACTCATTCGAAAAGAGCTTGAAAGGATGTGGCTTACTCAGCGTAACCTTATAGAACCAGTCACGAAACATATTGTACATAGTAAGGTGAAGATATTATTTTAACTTGTTAAAATCGTCATTCTCGCCTATACTTTTCCACTGCGATCGGGGCGTGGCGCAGCTTGGTAGCGCATCTGCTTTGGGAGCAGAGGGTCGCTGGTTCGAATCCAGTCGCCCCGACCATCGCATGCGGGTGTGGTTCAATGGTAGAACCTCAGCCTTCCAAGCTGATGACGCGGGTTCGATTCCCGTCACCCGCTCCAGACAAAACAGCAGGTCAAACCTACAAAACGGTTTGACCTGTTTTCTTTTATCAATCTTATGCGCAATGGAGATGCGCAAATAATGCGCAATATAGGCGTGTTTGGCCCCAGCGATAGGAGTATGTCGCCCGCCCGCACCACCACCGCCCATCCCCCCCTGCGCCCGCGTCGGGCGTGCCCTGCGGACTTGCGCCGGAACGGACGGGGGCTTTTTCCACAGGCGCGATGTGGAAAACGGCTCGGGCGGTTCCGCCTGACTAGGCCGCTAGGGCGTCACGCTGCGGGGCGGTGGGGGCCTTCCCGGTACCACCCCGCCACCGTCTGCCCTTCGTGTGTGAATGGGCGCTAGGCCGCTAGGGGTCGCCTCGTCCGCTGGGGGCGGGGATGC